>JAIWAJ010000020.1:0-12528 GCA_048634435.1 Methanosarcinales archaeon | reverse complement strand
GATTTCTGAAATTACGTCTTGTGAACCTTATAAGTGCGGTGATGATTTTATTTGCGCTAAACCAACAGATTTAGGTTTAAAAATAACAACTGGTGAATGCACTTGTGAATTTTCTGAAGAAATAGATTTTTCCTGTATAAAAGAAAATAACTTTTGTGTTAAACAATCAATTGCCAAAACAGGGGGTTGAATGAATGCTACACTACACTTCGTTCCGCTTGAGGATGCTGTGCTTCTCCTTTCGGTCTATCCTTGTATGATTGGAGGATAAAAGAAAAATTGCCCGGCTCGCAATTCGCAAGAAAATCAAAGGTTTTCTGCGTGCCAAGAGATCCGTTTTTGAGCATTCCCAAATTTTTGCTATACTGCGTTTCGCAAAAACATCTTTTAGTCTAACGTTTTTTTTGGCAGGGTATTTCTTAGTTTTATTAATGTCTGTTGGTATATGTTTAGTTATGAATTATAAGGATTCTGTTTTGGAGTGTCTCTTTGGGCTAAATATATGGTGTGGTGGTAATTTTGTTGAGAAAATTTAATTTTGACTATGATTTTGAGAATGACAGCTTGTTTTTGTATGATTCGAAGTCCAAGTCAAAGGCCAGTGTTGAGATGGATGATATTATTATAGATTTTAATAGCAAAAAGGAGGTTTCGGCAGTTGAGTTGTTGAATGCATCCGGGTTTTTTGCTGAGATGGCTTTTGAAGGAGAGAAAACCATTGATAAGGAAGTGCTTGCTGATATTAAGGAGTGCAAGGTGGATGTTGTTGCCAAGGATAATTTTCTTGTTATCAAACTTTTACTTGTGTTTGGGTCGAGGAGGACTCTTGCGACACCTCTTTTAGTGCCGACGATCAGGGAATCAAGCCCGGCAGTGGCAGGGATATGATTTTCGGTTGGTTTTTAGATATAAATAGATGAGATGTCAGTTTGTTATTATGGTGTTTAATCCTGGAGAGATTATAGATTGTAGTGCCGGTGGCAATACTGCTGAAGGGTGCATGGTGGCCCTTGGAGTTTTTGTGCTCTTGGTTGCTGTTTTTATGGTTTTTAAGTTTGTGGTGATTCACAAGCTGAAGAAAATCTCTGCCAAGACCAGGACGGATCTGGATGATTTTCTGATGGTGGTTATTGACAGCGTGCGCTGGCCTTTCTATGTGCTGTTATCATTGTTTATTGCTTTTCGGTCTGTTCATGTCCCGGATATCGTGGGGACTGTTCTGTATTATATGCTCGGTCTTGCTGTTGTTTATTATGTGGTGAGGGCGGTACAGAGCCTGATTGATTACGGTGCCGGCAAAGCGGTGAAGCAGAGGCAGAAGGAAGGGAAGGATGTTGATACATCTGTCATTGATTTTTTGTGCGGGCTGCTGAAGGGTGTTTTGTGGTTTGTTGCGCTTCTTCTTATTTTGTCGAATCTGGGGTATGATGTCTCTACCCTGATTGCGGGCCTTGGGATATGCGGCATTGCTGTTGCTTTTGCGCTGCAGAATGTCCTTGCTGATATCTTTGCTTCTTTTTCCATATATTTTGATAAGCCGTTTAAGTGCGGGGATTTTATTATTGTCGGGAAGGATCTTGGCGTGGTTAAGAAGATCGGCATAAAGACTACGCGGCTTGAGAGCTTGTGGGGGCAGGAGATTGTTATTTCAAACAGGGATCTGACGTCTGCGAGAGTCAATAATTACAAAAAGATGAAGAAGAGGAGGATTCATTTTACTTTCGGGGTGGTTTACAGCACTCCTGCTGTAAAGATGAGGAAGGCTATCCGGATAGTAAAGGATATTTTTACCAAGATAGAACTGGCTGAGCTGGCAAGGGTTCATTTCAAGGAGTTCGGTGATTTCAGCCTGAATTTTGAAGTGGCTTATTATGTTGATACAGGGGATTATAATAAGTATATGGATATCCAGCAGGAGATATATTTTTCTATCAAGGAGCAGTTTGAGAAAGAGGGTATTGAGTTTGCTTACCCGACGCAGACGGTTTTTGTTAATAAGTAGAGGACTGAAAGAAACAGTCTAAAATATTTAGTATTCCCGCGCGTATTGTGTCCGCAGCAAGCTCTGGGCATCAGATACACACGGGAATAAAAAGAAAAAAAGCAATTATCTAATTTATTTTTGCTTCATTTATTTCCATAACCAGCCAAGCAACCCCTTACTTTTCTTCTCTGCCTGTGCCAATTCCTGCAATCTGGTCTGTTCCTGCTCCATCAGCTGGATTTGCTCCTGCATCATTGCTTTGACTTCTTCATCACAGTCGCTCTGGTCTTTTAACTGCTTAAGTTCCTTGATTCGCTGCTGGTTTTGATTTACTTCTGTTTCAAGTTCTTCTGCAGCTTTTGCGTCTCCTCCTGCAAAGAACCTAACAAAGCCACTTCTTGTCTGGATTTTTTCTTCTGATTTTATTGTTGCCTGAACTGAATTGTTGAAGTTTCTTGCGATTTCGCGGACCTGAGGTCCGATACCTCCGACAAGATCTCCCATGGCAAGTAGAGAATGAACGGCTAATCTTACCTGGTTTTGGTTCTGCAATACTTTTTGTGTTTTGTCTTTGGAACCTTCAGCTTCGTTGTCCATCTGCTGCTTCTTTTGCTGCATTTCCTGTTTCAGTTCATTGATCTGGGTTCTTATCTGCTCTTTGGTCTGTATCTGTTGAGCATCGTCCTGATTTTTTGTTTGCTGCTCTATGTCAACTTGTTGGTCTTTTTCAGAACTCTCGTCTGTATCTTCACCATCCTGTCCTGTTCCCGGTTCGTGTATGCCCTGCCCTTGTGCAAAGACAAGAGAAGAGACCATTATGATTGCTATTGTGAGAACAACCAATTTTTTTATCATTTTATCACCCTTATTGTATTTTAACTTGTTTTGTTATGGGTTTCCGCATATTTAAAGTTTACTGAAGTTTCGGTAGGTAGGGTGATGTTGTCTAAGCCGGGATGAAATCCGTCCTTTGATTGTGTTTTAACTTCTTTGAACTCTTTTTTCGAATTTTTTCAGGATGTTTATGTGGTTTATTGCTTTTAGCATGGCGAAGGTTGCTGCTATGTCCTGGTCTGTGTGGATGCCTCTTGTCTTCAGGGTTTTTTTGTTGTGCTGCCATTCGATTGCTGTGTCTACGAGGGATGATGTGCCGTCGCCTGGCGGGATGGTTACATTGTAGTCTTTTAGTTTCAGGGTTTTTCCTGTGATTTTTTTGACTGCGTTTGCTATTGCGTCGAAGCCGCCGCCGCCTGTTGCTTTTTGGGTTGTTGTTGTGCTGTTGGTTTCGAGAGTTACTTCTGCTTCTGCGCGTGATTTTGTGTTGCGGTATGTTTTTTTGAGGGTGATTTTTTCCAGGCTGTAGCCGGTGGTGTCTTTGCTTGTTTTTTGGAGGTATAGGAGCAGGAGGTCGTTTGTTGTTATTATGTTTTTGTTTTCTGAGAGGGCTTTTATTTCCCCGACGAGTTGTGTTACGGTTTTTGGGTCCGGGTTTTTTATGCCCATTTTTTCGAGTTCGCCGTATACTGATGCTTTGCCGCTCAGTTTGCCGAGGTCGTATGAGACGGTTCTGTTGAACCTGTTTTTTTCGAGGATGGGGTTTGTGTAGAGGCCTTTTTGCGCGCCGTGGGTGTGGACGCCGGCTTTGTGGATGTGGCTGTTTTTGCCGATTATAGGGTGGTTGTGCTCTATTTTTATGCCGGAGAGGATCTCTGTTAGTTTGCTTAGTTCTATTAGTTTGTTTTCGTTTATTGTTTCAATACCCTCGAAGTCTTTGAGTGCGACTGCGACTGTTTCAAGCGCGGCGTTGCCTGCGCGCTCGCCAAGGCCGTTTATTGTGACGTGGGCGCCTGTGCAGCCGTGTTTTATTGCTTCGAGGGTGTTTGCTGCTGCAAGGCCGTAGTCGTTGTGCGCGTGGATGTCGAAACGGGTTTTCGGGAATCTTTTTGTGAGGTCCTTGATGTATTTTTTTGTTTGTCCGGGTGAGAGGATGCCCATTGTGTCTGCGAGCATGATTCTCTCTATTTTTGCTTTGCTGAGGCGATGCAGGAGGTCGTATATGTATTGCCTTGAGTGCTGCATGCCGTATGAGAAGTGCTCCAGGTATGCGTTGACTTTCAGGCAGTTTTCTTTTGCGTAGTCTGTGATTTCAAGAACGTCTTGTATGTGCGTTTCAGGGGTTTTTCCTTTTAGCTGGGTGATGTGGGCTTCTGATGATTTTACGAGCAGGTTTGCGGTGGTTGCGCCTGATTCTTTTATCCAGTCTATGTGGGGCTTGAGGATGAATGAGAGGCATTCCATAGGGTTTTTGTAGCCGGCGTTTTTGAATGATTTTTTTGTGTTTTTTATGGCTTTCAGGTCGCCTGTTGATGCGCAGGCGCTTGCCATCTCTATGCGGCGGATGCCTGCTTCGTAGAGTGCGTGCGCGAGTGATTCTTTTTCTTTGGGGTTGAATGATACTCCTGCTGTCTGTTCGCCGTCGCGGAGCGTGGAGTCCATTAGTTCTATTTTTTGTTTTTTTGGGGGATGCTTATTTTCGGGCAATAAGATGTCCACCCATTGATTTTGTCGTGTTTTTTTTCATTTTTTACACCTCGTATTCTTCTTTAATTTCTTTGAGTTTGTCTTTATTCAAGCAGATGACTTGAAAATAATGACTAATTCATTATTATAGAATATGTTCTCTTTATTATAATTTAGACAATTTGTAGTTAATACTTCACCACCTGAATCGAGTTCCAACGGTAGGATCTCAGCTAATTTTTCTAAATTTGTATTTGGCTCTAATTTAATGACCTTGTTTAAGAATACAGACCGCTTTGTGTTGCTGTTGTCTATGATGTTTTCGTCTATTAGCATATTATTTACCTCTTATCTCCCAATAACCACCCTTAGAAGGACCTACAAACTCTATGATGTTTTTTTGTCTTAATACCCGTATATTCTTTTTAATAGCTTCCATGCTTAAGTCAAGTTTTTGCGCCATTTCTGCTTTCGTTATATTGTTGTTTTGCTTAATCAAAGCCAATATTTCAATTTGCGTTTTATTAAGATGTTCTGGGTGCTTTTGAGGGTACTTTTGAGGGTACTTTTGGGGGTACTTTTGAGGGTACTTCTTATTAGATTCAATATTTACAAAAAAATTATACCTGTCAAAGCTTAATTCAACGGAATTATTGTTTTTTTTGCAGTCTGTCCTGATTCTCCGGATGCCTGTACCTACTTTTTCCATAAATACTGTTTTGGATAGTATGTCTGCAAGAAGGCGATTTCTCGGTCTGCTTAATTTTCCGAACTCTTCTTTTGGGAGGGTACGAATTAGCCCTCCAGGATTATTTATGATTATCCTGCTTTTCAGCTTTTCAACTGCAGCCTCTCCGCTTTCAAAATAGTCCCTGTGTATTACAGCGTTCACTATGGCTTCACGGTACGCCTCTTCTGGATATTCCGGGTGTTCAATCCTCTTGATTCCTTTTATCTCAAACCTGACATCCGTGTGTTCTTTTAGATAATTGGTGGCATATTCTATGTTTCCGATAATTCCTTTATCAACTTCTTTTTTGTCAATTATATCTACTCTCTCATCGTCTCTAAAAGTCACGCATCTTATTTTAGAAGTTGATATGTATTTGAATGGCTCTTTTGCAAAAAATAAGACACCGGCATTTGTCATTCCTTTTACTGTAAGCAATTTAAGATTGGATAGAATATCTTTCTTTTCGAGGTTGCATGATATTCCCGCAAGCCTGAGATAATATTCAAATTTTTCATCATCAAAGTCTTTCAAGTCAAAATCAGTGCATATCTGCTCATCAAATCTTATTTTGCCTTCCTTTATGCTGAGTTCAAGTATCTGGTTCCTGTCAAGTTTCTGTGAATTAGGACCAATTCTCATAAAAAATCCGTCAGAACACTGATACGGCTTATTGTCACCTTCATGGATGGTTACTATCAGTATGTCTTTGTAAGCTTCAAGATGCACAGGCACAAAAGGATCGCAGTTCTTTGCGATATCAGTAATTTTGGACTTAAGGTCATTTGTTATCTTTAATCCTTTAACCTCACTATTATCGCTTACGCCTAGAAATATCTGTCCTCCTGAAGCGTTTGCGAAAGCAACTACTTCTTTCGCAAACTTCTTATCCAGAGTTTCCTTGAATTCAATGTACTGTCCTTCTCCTTCTTCGAGGACCAAATTAAACTTTTTTTCATCCATTGATATCAATTTCCTTAAGTGCAGGATCTTACCCGTGTTTTAAGTCTTTTGTTTTGTTATAATTCTACTTCGTCATCGAGCTTTGAGGCGATTTCGCTAAATTGCATCTCATGGTGCAGTTGAAAATAATTAAAGGTGTGTGATTTGTGTGTGCGCCTGTGGAACTTTTGTCGCATTTTATTTTGAAGATGTATGATGTTGTGGCGCCGTGTGCCTGTTGATGCACAGCTTAATTGTTTTGAAGTCGTTGAGCAGAGTATCCAACATGCCGGGATTATATGCGGCAACAGATGGATGGTATTGGGGCACTATTTTTATGCTTCCGAGCAGGCTCTCTTTAGTGTAAACTTTGCCGTGTGCCTGGCTGATTCTTTCTTTTTCGAGGCCGTATTTTTCGAATATGAATGCGCATGCGAATCTGCCCAGAGGGATGATTATCTTCGGGTGGATTATTGAGAGCTGGCGGTCAAGGTATGGTTTGCATGCATTGATCTGTTCCGGTGTGGGGTCTTTGTTGGAAGGGGGTCTGCATTTTACGATGCTTGTGATGTATGTGTCTTTTCTTTCAAGGCTGATTGATGCCAGCAGCTTGTCCAGTAATTTGCCTGCTTCTCCTATAAACGGTTTTCCTGTGAGGTCCTCGTGGTATCCCGGGGCTTCGCCGATTAGCATGATGTCTGCATCCAGGTTGCCTATGCATGTTAATGGTTTTGTCCTGGACCTGTGCAGGTCGCATTTTTTGCAGTTTATGATTTCGTCTTCCAGTTCTTTTATTGATTTTTCCCTGTTCTTGTAGTGTAAAGCATTTTCCCCATGGTTCTTTGTGATTTCCATCCTCTAGCCCCCACCCGCCCTGTTTCTTGGTGATGTTCCGCTTTTGTTGCATTTTATTATGGATTTCATGGTGCCTGTGTTCAGGTCGCGTGCTATCACACTGCATTTCGCTATCAGGAGAAAGTATATGTTGGCGTTAATTTCGCTTAGCCGTTCGTAGTTGCCCTGACCTTTGCTGATTGAAATGTCTATGTGTTTCAGGTAGTCGGCAGGGTCTTTGTATTCGCGTGTTTCCAGGAAGTCTTTTTCAAGGGTTTTTACTTTGACGCGCTCAAGACTGTCGAGGCCGGCGGATATGGCATCTTCTCTTGTGGCGTCGTTGATTATCGGCCCTGCCTTGACAAAGAGATGGATGATGCATTTGCTGTTGAGTGTTTTGATTTTTTCGATAAGCAACCTGTCGAATACTATTTCGCCGCAGTTGTCTGCAAAATATGCAATTGTTTTTGCGTTTATAATATCGTTTTTGAATTTGGTGTAGTCATTGATTGCGAAGTCTTCGTGAAGGACACGGTCGATGGATTCTTTTATGTCGTAGTCTGAGTTTGCTGCGAAGTCCATTATGTTGCCGGCTATGGATACTTTAACGGCGGTCAGGAGCGGGTCGTGCGATGCGTCTATCATGTTTTTCAGTGAAGGTGCCAGTTTCTCTGCGTGCATGTTGTCTCTTTTTTTAATTTCCCTGTACGGGTCTTTTATTCCACTTATGCCTGATATCCTGTCGTAGACAAGTCTTGCGTACTCGGGAGGTTTTTTGTCAAGTTCTGTTTGTGAAAGCATTTTCATGATGTCTTTTAATATCTTTTTTTGCAGTTCTGCATCAAGGCCTGAATGTTTCATGATTCTCAGGGACTGGTTCAGGAAGCAGGGGATGCATTCGAGGTATGTTTTCATTCTTTCACCTGTGTTTTTTGTTGATTGTCCAATACATTTTCGTTTTCGAGTCCGGTGATGATTTCAGCGAATACTTTTTCAAAAGCGGGGTTGAAAATTATTAACGGAGTCAGGTTTGTGAGCGCGTCTGTGAAGCTTTTGTCGTATTTTATTTTTGAGAGTATTTTGATGTTGTTTTCTTTAGCGAATTGTTCTATCTTTTTTGAGTATTCTTTGTTCAGGTCGTATTTGTTGATTATTATGCTGTGTGCGATGTTGAAGTGGCTTACGACTGACAGGGCGCGCTTCAGGTCTGCAAATCCTGAGGGTGTCGGTTCGCATATTCCGATTACATGGTCGCTTCCGACGACTGATGCGATTACTGGGCAGCCTATTCCTGCTGCTGCGTCTATGAGCATTATGTCCCTGTCTTTTCCTGTTTTTTTGGCCAGTTCCCTTACTTTGAAGACGACTTTTCCTGAGCCTGATTCTCCCATCTCCAGCTGCCCGGAGACGACGGGGAAGCCGTATTTTGTTGTTCCGTAGCCGATTTTTGCGTTCATTACGTCGTAGAGTTCGATTGCTTTTTCTGGGCATACGAGTTCGCAGACGCCGCAGCCTTCGCATCCGAATTCTTTGAAAATCGGGGTGTTGGTTTTTTGGTCCCATGCGATTGCGTTGAAGTAGCAGGCGGCGGCGCATTTTTTGCATGATGTGCATTTTTTTCTGTCAAATCTTGCTTTCTCGTTTGTGGTGATGGGGGTCCAATTATCATAGTCGTCTTCTTTTATGCCGAATACGAGTGCGAGGTTTGATGCGTCTACGTCGCAGTCTGCGCAGATGACTTTTTTTTGTTTTGATAATGCGATTGCAAGTGAGGCTGTGATGCTTGATTTTCCTACGCCGCCTTTTCCTGAGAGTATTGTTATCTGTTTCATAGTGTTTCTACCCATTTTGCGATTTTTTGTATGCTTTTTTCTTTGATTGGGATCCCTTTTGAGTATGCGAGCATTATCTCTTTTTTGTAGGGTATTTTTGCAAGCAGTGTTTTGTTGTATTTTGATATGGCGGTGTTTACCTGGCTGTTGTGGTTGTTTTCGTAGCGGTTGAGTACAATTTCGAGGGGGGTTTTTAGCCTTGTGAGCAGTTTCATTATCAGTTCGAGGTCGTGCAGGCCGAGGGGCGTGGGTTCGGTTACGCATATTGCAGTATCGCAGATGCTGAGAGCAGATATGACGTCGCAGTGGGTGCCTGCTGCTGTGTCTATGAGAATGAAGTCGTATTCTTTTTTTCTTTTTTCGATGATTTCTCTGGCTTTGTCTACTACTATTTCAGATACTGGCTCGTTTATTTTTAGCTCGCAGGACAGAAGGTCGATTCCGTAGGCTGAGCCTTCGTATATTGTGCCGACGGGCTTTTTGTCCCATGTGATGGCGCCTGTTGGGCATACTATGGCGCATGCGCCGCAGCCGTTGCACTGGCTCTGCATGAATATAGGGGTGTTTCCTTTTGTGCAGATGATTGCGTTTGTCTTACAGGCGGCTGCGCAGGCTCCGCATCTGGTGCATTTGTTCATGTCCCATTTTGGTATTCTCTGGAATGCTGTTGCCAGGTGTTTTCTTTCGATGTTCAGGAGGAGGTGGTCGTTCGGGCAGTCTGCGTCCATGTCTGCGAGAAGGACTTTGCTTTTTTTGCCTAGTTCGACAGCCAGGGCTGTTGCAACTGTGGATTTGCCTGTGCCTCCTTTGCCGCCGGTGATGCCGATTATTTTCATGATACCACGTAATATGTTTTTTTGTCCAGTGTCTTTTGTTTTAAGGTGCTTTTTTTTAGGAGGTTGTCCAGTGCCTGTTCTGCTTCTGTGTCTTTGAATCTTGTCTGGATTTCGTGCCTTGTGCATGGCCTTCTTTTCAGCAGATCGATTATTTCTGTTTCTAGCTGTTTTTTGCTGATGTTTCTTTTGATTTGTTTGTGTTCCTGTTCTTTGAAGCAGGTTACTTTGATGCCTGTTTTGGTTTTGATGTGGTTTTTGATGTGCTCGAGCCTGTTTTGGTCGATTGGGCGCAGGCTGTCGCTTCCTGACGGCCTTGTGGCTGTCCCGAGGAGTATTTCTATTGGTTTTTGGGTGTTTATTTCTTTGTAGATCTCTATCAGGCTGTCTATTGTTTTGTTGTCTGCGTTTGTCAGGTTTTTGCATGAGAAGAGGAGTGTCTGGATGCAGACTTTTGTTTTGAGCAGTTTTATGCTGTTGATGATTTTTTCTAGCATGATTCCTTTGCATGGGTTGTTTATCTGCTCGAATGATTGCTGTTCTGGCGCGTCAATTTTTGCTATCACTATGTCGCATTTGTTGAGGTTGTCTCTTACTTTTTTGTTTGTTGTGAGGGAGGCGTTGGTCAGGACAGCCAGCGGGATAGTGGTGATTTTTTTGATTGTTTCTGCTGCGTGTCCCAGGTTCAGGTTCAGGGTCGGTTCGCCCTGCCCGGAGAAGGTGATGTAGTCGGGTGTGGTTTCTTTGATTCTTTTTTTTAGGATGTTGAAGTCTTTTTGTGGGATGTCTATGTGTTCGGGTTTTGATCTTGCGTAGTTTTTATGGCCGAGGTGGCAGTATACGCAGTTGTATGTGCAGGTTTTTTCATATCCCTTGGGTGCTTCGACCAGGTCTGCGCCTAGTGAGTTTCCCAACCGCCATGACGGTACCGGCCCGTAGATTTTCATTGTCTTGGCTCCTTTTTTTGTGTTGGTTATTCGTGGCCGTCTTCTTTTCTTATGCCGTATCCTTTTCCTGCTCCGGGGCTGCATGTGCTGTCTTTTGATTCGAGTTTGCCTTGTTTTAGTTTTTCGATGACGTCATCTATGGTGCCTGTGATCCCGGTGATTAGGTTGATGTTGTACTGCCTGAAGAAGTCTACGGCTCTCGGGCCTGCGCCACCGGCGATTACTGTGTCTACTCCTTTTTCTTTGAGAAATCCCGGGAGTGAGCCTGCTGTGTCGTGCCCGGGGTTGTCGATTGTTTCTTTGCTTTCTACTTTGTTGTCTGTTATTTCTACGAGTGTGAACTGGGGGCATCTTCCGAAGTGTTCTGATACGGAGCCATTGTCTGTTGATATTGCGATTTTCATTTTTTTCACCTTTTTTCTAAAAGTTGCCTTTTCCCATCCCGAAATGGCCGGGGGCTGTGTCTGTCAGTTTCGGGAGTTTGCCTTCTATCAGCTGCATGACTGCATCTTTGATGTTTCCTGATGCCTGGTATACTTCGATGCCAAGCTGGCTTATGGCTGATGATGCGTTCGGGCCCAGGTTGCCTGTGATTATCTTGTCTGGCTTCATGTTGCCAACCTGCTGCGCGGCACTGATTCCTGCGCCGTGGCCCTGCTGTGCGCCCTGGTTTTTTTCTGATGTGACGTTTTTTATCTCATTGTTTTCTGTTTCGACTGCGAGGAAGTATGCGCATCTTCCAAAGCGCATGTCTATATCACTGTCGATGGTTTCTCCTGTTGAGCTGATTACTATTTTCATGTTTTTGCGCCTCCTTTGTTGTTGTATTGGTAATTATGCGTATGTGAAATTTAAAAAGAGCAGACGGGATTTTTGTAAATGTCCTGTCTACTCTGTGCTTTTATTTTTTCAGGTCTTCGAGTTGTTTTTGTATTTGTTTCAGGCTCTCTTCAATTGCGGTTTTCTGCTGTTCCAGCATCTGTATCTGCTGGTCTTTTGAGAGCGGCTGGGGCATTGGTGCTGCTGGTTCTCCCTGGAAAGGTCCGGGTGCGAATGTTCTGCCTCTTCCGAAAAACCGTCTGCCTCTGCCGAATCCAACTCCTGGTGCTGGGTTTGCGCAGCCTGGTGTGTTGTATCCTGCGCAGTAGCCTGCGGCTCTTCCTGTCATGGCTCCCTGTCCTCTGGGGCCTGTTCCGTCTCCTCCTGGCATGTTTTTCACCTCCTTTTTATCCTCTGATCATCTGTGCTCCGCATTTCGGGCATTTTAGCTGGTTGCACGGCTGTGCTCTTGCGTGGGGCTGCTCGTGCCCGCATGACGGGCATTTGCATGTTCCTGGTGCTGCTCCGAATCCCTGTCCGCGGCCTCTGCCCATTCCTCTTCCTCCGGCTCCGAATCCTCCCGGACCTGTTGTGTCTCCTCCTGGCATAGTGTATACACCTCCCTGTATTTTTATTGCTTTTCCGTTGACTATGGCGTCTGCTATTTTTTGTCTTGCTTGCGCCAATGTCCTCTGGAATGTTGACTGGTGAAAGCCCATCTTGTGCGCTGAATGCGTCTGGTTCATTCCTGACAGGTCGCTTAGGCGGATGGTTTCAAGTTCGTCGACTGTCAGTATTACTTCCTGCAGTTCTGGCAGCGGGATTGCCCGTGGCTTGAAGTATGTGGTGGTCGGTTCCTGTTCGACGATTCGTTGTTTTCTTGGGCGCACCATTATGCATTATTATGCGTAATGTTATTTAAAGGTTTCGGTTGGGGGTGGATGGTGTGGTTTTTGGGGAGGGTGGTTATGTGGGTGGATGCGCTCTAACCTGATATCCAATCAGGAGTTTCGGAAAGAGTAGATGGAAAATAGAAAAACCCCAATAGGGGTGTTTTATGTATAGAAGTATGTAAAACTCCTTGTTA
>JAIWAJ010000019.1:0-12613 GCA_048634435.1 Methanosarcinales archaeon | reverse complement strand
ATGCAGACTTCCATAAACCGGGATTTCTTTAATCACTTCCCGGCGGTAGGCTTTTAAACCACAATTAAAATCGTGAATTTTAATACCTGTTACCTTGGCCGTAATAAAATTGAACAGCTTTGATGGTAATGTCTTGGTTATAGGATCATGGCGTTTTTTCTTCCAACCGGAAACGAGATCATATCCTTCGTTAATCTTACGAATCAAATTGGGTATTTCTGCCGGATCATCCTGCAGATCAGCATCAATGGTAATGATTATATCCCCTGAGGCCATTTTGAACCCTTCAGAAAGTGCGGCACTTTTTCCGTAGTTTCTTCTGAAACTAAGAATTTTAATTTTCCGGTTTTGTTCCCGCAGGTGTTTTATCCGGGCCAAGGAATCATCGGTACTGCCGTCATCAACAAAACATATTTCAGATGAGAGGTCAAGATCCTTAAGTACCTCAACAATTTGTCTTGTCAATTCATTTAACGAATCTTCTTCGTTATAAAGGGGGATAATTATAGATAAATCCATGGTTTTTCCATTATAGTTTATTAATTATCTGGGAAAAAACATTTGTTCTGCATGATCGGCTATGTTTATGATAAAGTTATCGCGATCAATTTCTTCATTAATGGAGAGATGGGTAAAATAGACGGACACAGCCTGTTTCTCAACAGGTCTCACCATTTTTATTTTCCTGGGAAAATATGATTTTCCAGCCGTCATAAAATCGCCGTATTCACGTGTAAACATGGTCTGCTCATCTCTGTTTAGTATAAGTTTTACAATGCGTCCGGTTGAATTATCTATCCAAATCTTATAGTCGTCATTACTGTTTTTTGCTTTTATAAAAAACAACCCGTCGTCTATTTTGTAATCCTCGATTTTCATAGAGGGTAAATTCTCTTTTGCAGCAAAAATATTGATTAATTCCCTCATTTTCAGAGGAAACTGGAAAAGATTTTTATTTTCGAAGTCTTTCACTGAACCATTATAAAACTTATTGGTCATTTGATTATAAAATATGAAACGTTCTTTTCCGATAAACAAAGAACCTGCCTGGATACCAAACGGTCCGGAAACAGAAAGTAATAAAGAATCTTCTTTAATATAATAAATATTTGCGAAAAAATTACCACTGAATTCTTTTGAGTCAACAGAAATACGGCAGCTGGCTTTTAGAGTTTTAAGCCTGTTTTCCTCAGTCTGAATATAATCTAGCAACTCATTAAAAGAGACTTTTTCAGTATCTAGAGCTAATTTCGGGCTGGTACACGCAGATAAAAAGAGAGTGAGTAAAAGAATTACTTTACATTTCATACCGGGTATTTTCAATCTTCTGTTTTAACCTTTCATTGTCCTTATCAATTTCCAGGGCACGTTTCCATTGGCTTTTTGCTTCTTTGAGATCACCAAGTTTCAGAAAGACATCACCAAGATGTTCTATGACCACGGCGCTGTCCTGTCTGTCCTCCACAGATTTTTTGATGTGTAACAGAGCAAGATTATATATTCCCATCCTGTAATATATCCACCCGATTGTGTCCTGATAGGCATCGTTCTCCGGTTCAGCTGCAACTGCTTTTTTTGCCATTTCGAGGGCAAAATCAAGCTTTTCTGACCTTTCTGCCAGACTATAAGCATAATTATTCATAAAAAGGGGATCATCAGGAAAAAGACGCAGAGCATTTTCATAAAGACTATCACATTTATCATATATTTTTAGTTGATCATATATCATCCCAAGAGTACTTAGGACTGTGTGGTTTTTGGGTTCCAGCTCTACCGCCCGTTCCAGCGGGACGAGAGCCTCTTCAGTCCGATCAAGTCGATTAAGTGATATGCCATATGAAACAAGAGTGTTTACACTTGTGGAATCAATCAACAAAGCCTTTTTGAACTGATCCACAGCTTCTTCATCTCGATTTAACCGTTGGAGGGAGATTCCATGGAAAGTAAGTAAAAATGGATCGTTGGGAAGATATTTCAATGACTGTTCGTAATGTTTTTCAGCACTATCAAGACTGTCGGCATCAGAGAGAACGAATCCCTTAAAAATCCAACCAATTCGGTTTTTTACATCCAGGTCAATAACCGTTTGAAAATAAGCAGCGGCTTTGTTATAATTTTTTTGACCCCATTCTACCCGTCCCATGAGTTCATAAACCTGCCATTCAACATTTTCTTTTTCAAGCAGTGGAAGAAGTATCTTCTCAGATTTGTCAAAGTCTTTTTCTTCTTTGGAAATATAGGCGTCGGCAATCGCCAGTTTGTAAACTGCAACATCCGGTGTATTTGTGAACGGCTGAAAGATGGTGATAAGTCTTTCCCATTTTTGTTCTTTTCGACATAGCGAATATACTCTTTGTGCTGCTTCTGTAACTTCAGGAGCAATTTCAATTGCTTTCGTATAAGCGGTAATGGCATCGTCGGATTTTTCTTTCAATTCATAGGCCATTCCGACGCTGTACCACATACCGGCATTGCCGGAATCCGCTTCAACATATAATTTGAAAAGTGCCAGGGCTTCATCAACCTGGCCGTTTTTTAAATAAATTGTTGCCGCTTTACGGACCCAGTCCTCATCCTCACCATAAATATTGATCATTTGCTCGTATTGTTTGGCAAGACCTATATAGTTGCCATTCTTACGGTAAAGAAGTAATAAGAGACTGCGGGCATTCCCGTCGAGCGGATCTATTTCCAGAACGCGTTTTAAATTATCTATCGCTTTTTCATCATCTTTCAGGCGATAATGACAGTCTGCAATGAAGCGAATCGTCTCGGGTTCTTCCGGTTGTAATCTTAATGATTTTTGCAGATAACGCAGTGCACTCTCATATCGCCCTAGTGACATGTGATTTTCGGCAATGCGGTTGTAGACGGTGGAAGAAGTTGAGTCATATAACAAAGCCTGATAGAATTCAATCAGAGCATTCTCATGCTTGTTCTCAAGTTCATAAAACATGCCCTGGGTAAAATGGTCCCGTGCTTTTAATTCATGTGCACGTGAGGCTTCAGCAGGTTTATACACCTGCTGTTTTCCGCATCCGAAGATAATAAGCGCCGGAAATAGAAATATGTAACAAATTTTTTTCATAGAACGAATAATTTAATTTGTCAAAATAGGAATAACAAGTTTAAATTTTTAAATGAGTTAAATCCCCTTGATTTGCCCTGTTTTAATATTTAGCTTATAAACTTACCCGACAAAAGTTAAATTATAACGATAATTAACCGATAATAATAATAGATACTGGATGCACTCGTGGATCGAGTTCATTGAATACACGAGCCGCTCTTCCTTGATGTAATGCTCCTCAAGAAAGCGCGTTCCAAGATATATTTTTTTCCAGTGCTTTTTGAGGAATCCTATGTCTTTTGTGCTGTCATAATACCTTTTTGCCATGTAAAGCACAAGGCCGTTGCAGTCAACCTGCGACGGCCGATAGCTTGCAGGCTGCCCGTCCTTTGTATAGCGCTGGTGCCATTCACCGATTTCACCGGAAAGCCCGAAAACAAATGAAAGTGTCTTTTCTACTTTGCGGTATTCCCCCAACTCAAGGAGTGTGCGAAGCACCAGCATTGTGTCGCGCGGGTACATGTATGGGTATCGTGCATTGGGCGGGCTTGCAAGGATTGCCCCGTTAGGCATTGTCACAGAATCAATAACTTCTATGCTCTTTTGGTATATTGTCCGAAGCTCATTTTTTTCACTTTCACTAAACATGAAATTCATTAGTGTCAAGGCAGTATATAACTGTATCTGGCTTCTGCTTCTGATAACGAATGAGTTCTATTTTTTAATATCATGATCAAAAACATTTATATATCTCCATTTCCAATAATTACTGTAAATCCTGTAAAAATTGGTGATTAAATGAAAACTACGAAAAAAGAATTTGAAAATCTTGTGTATCAAGGCATACACTCTCTGGGGATGGATGATCTTTCTTCTAAATTGATGGCAATACTTTACTCCGAATCCAAAGTGCATACTTTGGAAGAGCTTTCGAAAAAGACAGGATACAGTTTTTCTGCAGTCAGTGCATCAATGAAGCTGCTTAAAAATATGTATCTAATAACGACAACAAAAAAAGGGGGCTCAAAAAAAATGTATTTTTCAGTACAAAGAGATATGCTGACTATGACGATCAATGCAGTTAAAGCCAAGAATGAACTTATGGTCACTCCCGCCATTCAAAATCTTCCTGCAATGATTGATAGATGCAAAAAGAGCAAAGCAGAGGACTCAAAAGAAATGCTTAAGATACTTGAACAATACTATGGGCAAATGATTGCTTTAGATAAAATTTTGAAAAAATTGAGTGAATTTACGAAAAAGGTCAAAAAAGAGGTGAATAAAAAATGAATCTGATAATAAAACAAATATATGTGTTCGCATTTATTCTTGCACTTTCCTTAACAGGATTTACTAATGTCGAAGCAATTCTTGTAGATGGCGAATGTATAACTGCAGAAGTGCAGGGGATAAGCCCTAGCTCGGTTGGTATTGATAACGCGTTTACATTGGGAGTTAATCTTGAGAGCTGCGGTAATGAAATTCCTGAAAATGTCATTTTTGAAATCACCAGCATTCCATCAGATATTATTGTCACAGAAGATTTAGTCACAATCATACCTACATTGTTTTACGGCACAAGTGAAAGATATGTCAGATACCATATGAGAACAACCCCTGATGCAAATCCGGGTCCGCACATCATTAAGATGAAGTTGACCTATGGCGATGACAGTGCCCGGATATCAAAAAATTATGAACTTGAAATAAACATAATTGGCGAAGATGCAGAACCAAGAATCTCTTCAGTTAAAACCAATCCTGAATATATCTATGAAGGAGATTCCGTTGATTTACGGTTAGGTATAGAAAATTATGGCGAAGCAATAGCGAAATCAGTAGTAGTTAATCTGGGCCATGAGTTTGAAGGAATTAAATACGCCACCATTGGAAGCCTTGATTTAAATGGCAGCCAGACTGCTTCGTTTAAATTTAAAGCAAGTAAGGCTGGCGAGTTCATAATTCCGGTTATAATTGAATATGAAGATGATTTTGGCAAGCAATCAGATACTTATGAAATCAAAATTACGGTGCTTGATAAAAAAGGGAGTTTGAACATTGCATCTGTTAAGGTTGATCCTGTTCTTCCGTATGTAGGCGACACCATAGAATTGACCATGAGGGTAGAGAATTTTGGTGACAAAACATTTAATTCAATAAGAGTGTATACGGATCACCCATTCAAAGGATTAAAAGAATCATTCATAGGGACTCTTGATCCAAATGAAGACGGGCCTGTAGTGATTACATTCATAGCAGATCAGGCAGGAGAATATGAATTTCCCGTAACAATAACATATAGTGATGATTTTGGAGAAGAAGAAATCAAAACAAAAGTCAACATTATTGTGCTGGAAACTACCGGCGGAGCAGGAACCGCTGTAGTTGTATTGCTTGTCCTGGCAGTTATTGGAGGGCTGATATACTACAATTATAGAACAAAAAAAGCAAAAGATAAAATAATTAAGCAGTTGATGAAAGGCAATGAAAACTCTGTTAAAAAAAGCAGATAAGAGATGTTTCCAATATGATTGATGATCTCCGGGTAGGAGCCCTCACTGCTTATTGCAGCATAAAAAGAGGAAACAAAAAAACACTTCTCTTTATAGTGTTTGTCCTTTCCCTCATTTTTATGAATCTGGTATTTCTCCCATCTATGATGGGGGGAATGACTGGCATGTTTACAAATTTCATGCAATACCCTTATGGAGACATTGTTGTTGAACCAAGTGCAGATAATACTTACATAAATAACGCAGATAATGTTTTACAGAAAGTTAGGACTGTTTCTGATGTAAGTGCTGCAACAAAAAGATTGAATATTGGAGCCTCCATACAATATAAGCAAAAAGTTGTGGGTTCCACCATAACAGGGGTATTGCCAACAGAAGAATACGATATTTCACGGTATCCGCATATTATAACAGACGGGGAATTCTTAGGCGACCTTTCCCGGGATGAAATAATAATAGGCGCTATGCTTGTAGAAGGTAATTTTGGTTCTGAAATTTATGATAATCTGGGCGGAGTACGAGTAGGCTCTCTTGTTGATGTTACCTATAGCAATGGCGTGGCAAGAACCTATAAAGTCAAAGGGATTATGGAAGCAACATTTGAGCTTGTTGATTTAAACGCCTTGGTTCATTACAAAGAACTTGAAGATGTATTTGGCCTTGATGAAAGCAAGGCAACAAGCGTTGTTATAAGAATAAAAAACGCTGATGACTCAGCAAAGGTAAAAGAGAAAATAATTGCAGCAGGAGTCAAAGAGCCGGTTTTTACAAATAATGAAAAATCTGATGCTGTCTTGAGGCAGGCAATGCAAAGCATTGGAGCAATAGATGTTATATCCAGGTTTGTCAGTTTAGTTGTAGGCGCAGCACTAATCCTGATTATAATCTACATCAACGTTCTTAATAGAAAGAAAGAGATTGGAATTCTAAAAGCAATTGGGATCACACCCAAATCAATCGTATTGTCATATGCATTTCTAAGCATGTTTTATGTTTCACTCGGGATATTAGCAGGCTTAGTATTATTCTTTATTCTCATAGGCTATTTTCAGGCAAATCCATTTACAATGTATGAGACTATAGAAATCATACCTAAAGTTGATTATACGTTTGTTATCCAAAACATAGTTACAGTGCTCACAATGTCAGTGATAGCAGGAATACTCCCTGCATGGAGTGTCTCAAAAGAGAGTATACTCGAAGCAATATGGGGGCGATAAAAAATGATCATAGTTAAGGAATTAAAAAGATATTATGGGTCCGGAGACACCACTGTCAAAGCCCTCAATGGGGTCTCATTTGAGATAAAAAAAGGAGAATTTATAGCGATAATGGGTGCTTCAGGCAGTGGAAAAACAACTTTGTTAAGGATTTTAGCGTTATTAGACAATGCAACCGAAGGAGAATACACTATTCAGGGATTAGAAGTCTCTAGCTTACCTGAAGCAGAGAGAAGTTATTACAGATTAACCCAGGTGGGCTATATATTTCAGGATTATGCTCTTATCAATGAAATGAGTTCTGCAGAAAACGTCTATGTTCTCTCCATGATGGAAGGAAAATCAAAAAAAGAATCCTATGAGACCGCTCTCGATGCATTAGGCAAAGTTGGTCTTGAAGGCAAGCATGACAGGATTCCTGATGAGTTATCTGGCGGAGAAAAGCAAAGAGTAGCAATAGCAAGGGCTATTGCAAAAAAGCCGGACATATTATTTGCTGACGAGCCATGCGCAAACTTAGACACAACTAACTCCAAACAAGTCCTGGATGTATTCAAAGAACTAAATGAGAAATTTGGCCAAACAATTGTCATAGTAACTCATGAACCCTGGCATACTAAATATGTCGATAGAGTAATTACACTAGAAGACGGAAATATCATTAGTGATCGCAAAACATCTATGCGACCCCGCCCTAAAAGACGGATTTAATTGGTCTGATTTCGAAATAACCCCCTTTATAAAATTTAAAGCCAAAATAACGCTGGATTATGGTATTTGAATACATTGTTCTCGGAGTTGCAGTTCTTGTACTAGTCTATTACATAAACCGCGTAATAGTCCTTTCAAACCGTGTTAAGAACGCATGGGCGCAGATTGACGTCCAGCTGAAAAAGCGCGCTGACCTTGTGCCAAACCTTGTCGATACTGTCAAGGGCTATGCAAAGCACGAAAAAGGGATAATGACTGCTGTTACAGAAGCAAGAAAGGCAATGATGGGTGCAGAGACTGTACATGATAAGGCAGAGGCAGACAATGCCCTTGCATCTGCACTGAAAAGCATACTTGCGATTGCAGAGAACTACCCGCAGCTTCGGGCAAACGAGAACTTCAGGCTACTGCAGGAGCAGCTTGACGGCATAGAGAGCAAGATAGCATACTCCCGGCAGTTCTACAATGATTCTGTTCTTGACTACAATAATTTCATAACAACAATTCCGGGCCTCTTCTTTGCAAGGATGCTTTCAAAGAAAGAGGAAGATTATTTTCAGGTGGAAGAAAAAGAGCGCGCTGCACCCAAAGTGAAGTTTGAATAAATTCTATACTTTTGCCCGCCGCGCAAAATCTGATGATATTATGAACACTACTACTACAAAACATGTAAGCTTTTTTGACCAGATGTCAAAAAACAAGCGCGACTCTGCAATACTTGTGTTTCTGATACTCGGTGTCCTGTACTCCTTTGTTTACATCATTGCACAGGTCTATGACCCCGGCCTCACTTTCGTACTTCTGTCCTTTTCAATAATAATCACTTTGATGCACACCACAATATCATATTACAAGGGTGCGGACATAGTCCTGAAGAGCACAAAAGCAATTCCTGCGGACCCAAAAAAATACCTGCATTACCACAACACCGCAGAAGGGCTCGCAATTGCCGCAGGAATACCAAAGCCAAAGCTGTACGTTCTCCCGTCCCCTGAAATAAACGCATATGCATCCGGGCGCGACCCAAAGCATGCAGTGATTGCAGTGACAGAGGGGGCGCTTCAAAAACTCAATAGGCAGGAACTTGAGGGTGTGATTGCGCACGAGATGTCTCACATCGGAAACTATGACATACGCTTTTCTATGCTTGTGGCTGTTTTTGTCGGGCTTGTCGCAATACTCAGTGAGATGTTCATGTACTCAATGTGGTTTGGTGGAGGAAAAGGTGGTGGTGATCGCAAAGGCGGCGGCCTCCTGATTATTGTAGGCATACTTCTTGCAATTGTCGCACCTATTGTCGTGCGCATGGTCCAGCTTGCAATCTCGCGCAAGCGCGAGTTTCTTGCTGATGCCACAGGGGCAAAGCTGACGCGTTACCCTGAAGGCCTTGCATCAGCCCTTGAAAAGATAAAGAAATACAATGAAGGCAACATGAAAGTAAGTGAGGCAGTCTCGCACATGTTTTTGTCAGACCCTAAAAAAAGCTTTATGGACAATATCTTTGCAACACACCCGCCTGTTGACGAGCGCATACGCCTGCTTCGGGCAATGTGATTATCCGTATTCAATGTGCTGAAGAACTTCCATACCCTCGCGCTTCACAAGGCGCAGATGGTACATGAAAAAGGCCTTTCTTGTTGTATTAAAGCAAATATTTTCCTGCCCATTGATATCATATGTTATGTTGACAAGAAAATAGTTTGAGCTTTCCGGAAAATACGCTGTTGTGAGACCCTCGTCCATAAGACTGAATAAAGGTACTGATGACGAGCCCACGGAAAGTGATATGTCTTCAATATCCTCCTGAAAAAAATTCAACAGGCTTACATTTATGAACCCGTCATAAGGAACCCCTAGAACAATAAAGCCGCTCAGGTTCAATACGCGCGAATCTGCAAAGTTTTGAATCATATGTTTCCAGTCAATAAGATGCGCCTCTATGTATGGTGTTGAAGTGTCTTCCATAACAAGGTCTGAAAGAGCCGAGCGCGTTGAGTCCTGTATGTTTTCAAAAACAAAATCGCGCGTAATTGTGTCAGAGCCTATGCTTATCTGTGTACGGCTTGTAACCGCGTATGAAAGAAAGATAATAAGAAAAAAACTCCCTATGAGAAACCACTGGCCTTTTCGTGCTTTTCCCATACACTCACTTTCTCCAGAAATGAACCAGAATTTCTGCAGGGCTGAATGTTGGCGCTACTAGAAGAAACGTCAACTTCATAGGAAGTGATATACCTGCATTGAGCATATAAATGGTTCCGTTCGCTATGCCGGAAATAGAGCCCAGTGAGGATTCCACAAGGCGAAATGATGTACTGTTCGCCGTTCCGGACGCAGCACTTATGTCTCCTGAAATCCTGTAGATATTTCCTGCCACCTCAAATGCAAGTGCTGAAGGAATACTCAAAATCAATGCAACTAAAACAGCGGAAAATAGCTTTGAATAATTCATTATAATATAATAGATTTAGGTAGTATAAATTATTCATCACTGCCCAATCTGCATCGGGTCAAGGGCAAAACTTCTTAGAATCTTGTTCTCCTAAAAGTCATATATCACAAAAAGAGATGTGGTCAGAAAATCGTAAAAAACGTCTTATGCATTTGTTTTTTTCCCGTGATTTCATGCAATAACTTTCTTTCTTTTTACATATCCTTTTTTATATGCGTTTTTCAAAATCTCTCCAAAACCAAAGGGCACAGACTTCTGTATGTTCTCTGTACTTTCTTTTCTAAGAAGCTCCTGCTCATCTTTATTTGACATCTGAAATATTTCTGCCTTTATTTTTTTGGCAATCTCTGCTGCGGGTGTTGTGCCCGGGCCAAACAGAACATACTTGCTTGTTTTTGATGCAACTGACGCCACAGGGCCGCAAAGAAAGCGGCTTTCATAAAACCCTACAGCCATGCGAAGCTCTGCCTTGACCCAGCTTTTTTTGCCATAAACCATAAATGAGCCGTGCCCCATATACTCGCCTGAAGGTGTTTTCTTTGTAACGTTGTCCGGAGTCGTATAAAAAACATCCAATGCCCCGACACCCTGCTTCCATGCGCGCGAATACGACGCCGTGAACTGGGCTGTTTCATCAATTGTTTTCTTGTCAACCTCTTTTCCGCAGGCCTTTATGGCAACAAACGGAGAGCCTGCAACTTCTGTATGAAATATCAAGTCATCTTTCTCTGTGTGCTTTTTGATAAGGACTTCATTTGATGTGGCATCGCGCCCGCCAACAACAAGAAATCCTCCTGATGAGCGAAACCAGCGAAACTTCTGGTACCACTCCTTTTTATCGGGCATTGCTTTTGCGCGGATTTTAATAGGCAAAGGCTCTTCCTTTTTTTCAAGAAGAATCTTCTCTGTATCCATAAGCGCGTCCTTTGCGCGCGACATTTTCTGCCTCAGCATTTTTGACCTGCTGTAAATAGCATTTATGTTTTCAGCCAGGGACTTTTCAATATTCAATGAGGCTTCTGTTCCGTTGCCTGTGTCAATAAAAATGAGTTTCTGCTTTGAATCCGCTTTTTTTATCTTTTTCGAGGCCTGCATTGCTTTGCCTATCCCTTTTTCACGAACCGCCAGAATAATGCTTTCATATTCAGAATAATTTGCGCTTATCAATTCTGCAGAGCGCACAAGATTTTTTGCCTCATCCTCGCGCCTTGCAATCGCATCTTCCTGCGCTTTTTTTCGGACAAGAATCTTCTTTTCCCGCGTCATCTTCTCTTTTTTTGCTTTTTCCTCTTCTTTCACATCCATGCCTGACAAAAAATACTCCTCAAGCGCGCTGTTAAATGATGAAAACTTCTTTTCAGAAAACCCGCCGTACTTTTTGAGGTGGATTGGCACAACATCAACCTGCTTTTCTCCCTCAGTTATTAGGGATGAATAAATATCTTCAGTAAGCATGCCTTTAATGGCATCCAAAAGCGATGCAGCATCTTTAGAGGACAACTCCTTGCAGGGTGTTGATTTCTCTATTCCTACGCGAAGGCACGCTTCCTCAGCATATGTGCCTCCAAGCGACATCTCGCGCGCAAGAAAAGCGACAATTTGCTTCTCGTTTTTCAGGGCAGAAGAAAATTCTTCAAGAGATAGTTCAATTGGGTTCATGCCAGACGGCGGGAGTGTGTATGTCTCGCCTTTTTTAAGTGTCCTGTCTTTCCACCGCTCTCTGACAAGAAGCGAGAGTATTTTTCCCTCGGGTGAAACAAAGAGTGCATTGCCGTCACGGAAAAGCTCAAATATCATCTTTGCGCCGTCAAACTCAAGCGCAACAATCCTGTCAAATCCCTGCTGAACCACGTTGTTTATCCTCTTCCCCTTGAGATATTTCCGCAAATACATTGCAAAGCTTGTCGGGGCTTTTGCATGCGGCGGAGTGGCCTCTGACAAAAAGAACATGCCGTCTCCTGCCAAAAGCGTGCGCCCTCCCCGGCCTGGCAAGTGCAATGCAAAGTGTATCTGGTGGCCTTCCTGAAACACTTTTTCAACGCGCGCGCCAGCCAACTCTTTCATCTCCCGGACCACAAACGCGATATCAATGGATGTCATCTCTGCTTTCATAAGAAAAGATGGTTTGGTTAATTATATATTGCTGTTCAACATATATTGATATGTAAATATCTCACTCAACCGCTAATCTCACCTATTTTAACGGAGATGCCTGTTGAAAGAGTGCAAAAATATATTAGCTGGCGATGATAAATAAAGGGAGTGGAATAATGTTCGAAAATTCAAAAACGGACACCGAAAAACGAATTTCTTCTCTTTCAGAGGAAATCCTTGATATCAAAAACCAGAAAAAACTTGCAGAGCTTGACTTTGAAAAAAGGGTTCTTCTTCTGGAAGATAGTGTAAACACAATAAACAAGACAGTAGGCTCTGCAAAGAACCTGAAAGACATGAAGGAAAATCTCGATCATATTCTGGATGTCCAGTCAAAGATACGTGAAGTTGAGGACCGAGAAATCATTGACCGCCTTGAAAGCATGCAGGCAAAAGACACACTTAATCTTCTTGAGGACAATGTAGAAACAATATCAAAAAAACTTGAGCTTCTTTCAAATGCCGTCAAAACACTTGGTGAAAAAGCAAATGA
>JAIWAJ010000018.1:0-12617 GCA_048634435.1 Methanosarcinales archaeon | reverse complement strand
GTTTACCCAGGCCGGCCGATATTATCTCGCGGCAAACTTCCTTTGCATGCCACTCCGGAATATTAAACTCACTGTCACAAGTGTGAAGGCGGTCGATTCCCTGCTCTAAAAGCTTTTTTAACTCGTGCACTACACTTTCCGGGGAGCGTACCCTTGTCCTGTTTCCTTTCGCTACCGGGTCCGCGCAGTAAACACACTTCTCGGGACAGCCTCTTTTTGTTTCAAAACCGGCCTGACCACCCTCATTGAAATACCTGATATTATCAAGCACTGGTTGAAGCCGCGCCCCCGCAACATTCTGGTAAAACTCATCACTAAATCCCTTCAGATCCACATTAATCCCGTCAAGAACCCCCGCAACCTTATCAATCGCCTCCCTCGACATAAACCCGTTAGACACAAACACATTCTTAAGCCCTCTCTTGTGCGCAATCACCGCAGTATCATACGCATACTCAAAAAAAATCGTCGGCTCAGTATAAGTATAAGCAATGCTTTTGCACCCGGCATCAACTGCCCTGTCCACAACCTCCTTGGGAGTCAGCCCATACCCCGAAATCTCACCACCGTCCTTCGGCGCCTGCGAAATCACTCCGTTCTGGCAAAAAGCACACGAGAAATTGCACCCGACAGTCGCAACAGAATAAGAGAGACTCCCCGGCAAAAAATGAAAAAGCGGCTTCTTCTCAATCGGGTCAACCCCGTCACTAATCGCCTTCCCATACACAAGACTAAAAAGCTTCCCACCCACATTCTCACGAACACCACAGATCCCTCTCATCCCCGGCTTAATGGTGCAAAAATGATTGCAAAGCCGACACTGCACAGCATCATCTGCAAGTTTCCGATAAAACATAGCCTCCTTCATAAATCTCTAATCCTTCCACGCAGGCATCTTACCCATATTCTCATCAACCATCTTAACAGCATCCTGCAAACTCAGGCCATGCATCTTCATCATCGCCTGGATCATCCCATCGCGAACCACCTGCTTGCTCTTAAGCTTTCCCTGAGCATCCGTACAATACACACAATACTTATTATCAGTATTCCCGCCGCCGAAATCCGCCTTCTTCGTCATAGGCATCCCGCACGACTCGCACTTCGGGAAATCCTTCATCTGCGCAAACGTCAGAAGATACCCTAAGTTGTCTACTGCAGTAAACTCGCGCGTCCCGTAAGACTTATTCTCAATATCATAAACAATCCGGACACCCTTGCCCTTGACATTTCTATACATATCATCAACATCAACAACACTGATATAAAGATTGACACCAACCCCACACACATTTTTGGAAAAAATCTCAGGAGTGATAATATCCTTCCTCCTTCTGCAATCCTCAAGCATCGCAGCATGGCTGAGGAACATAACAACATTCTCGCCAAGAGCCAGATTAGCAAACTGCAAAACCCCGGCAGGCGGAAAACGAACAGTCGTCTTAAACCCGAACTTCTCCTCATAAAACCTTATACTCTCCGAAACATCCTTACAAACAAGCAGCGCAGACATACCACTCATAACAAATCACCTCAACAAATACTTGCACATCCAGAAATAAAAATATGTCGTTTAACATATGCGGTTTTTCTGAGAGAAATTTTGAGTTCACGGAGCTCCGCCGAAAATTTAGTTTTGTTTTATATCTTTTTTATTAAGAAATACCCTCCAAGTAAAATACCTGCTGCACCAACCCACTGAATAGAAGACAAAATTTCTCCCAGTAAAATATAAGCAAATAATGCTGAAAACAATGAACCTGAGAGGAAAAATGTAGTTGTAATAAATGGACCAACTAATTTTATTGCTCTATATTGACAGATCACAGATAAAAAATATAAGATTGCTGTAAGTAGGACATAAAACAAACCACTAAATAATGCACTTATACTATGATAACCCAAAAGAAAAGGAACAAACATTACTATTATTAATGCACTCATACAAACTCTGAAGAAGATGACAATATCTGTTGATACGCTATGCATAATTTTTTTAGCAAAAACATTTTGAAATGCCACTGCTGATGCAACAATGATTATCAATAAGTCACCTAAGTGAGGAAATATCAAAGCTCCGTTGGTTATTAATAAAAATGCCCCAGTTAGCATTATAAACATAAAAAATATCGAACTTCTGGGAGATTTTTCTTTTAATAATATATAGGCAAGAGGCAATACAAACAAAGGAGTTAATCTGATAAGAAATCCTGCGTTTACCGCTGTTGTAATATTTTGTCCTAGAAATAAAATTAAAATAGCTGCAGCGGAAACAATTCCAAGAATAACTAAATCTCTTAATTCATATTTTTTGATGAATTTCAAGTTCTTTAATTGTGACGAAAAGAAAATAAGTGAAATAAAAATAATTATAATGCTTCTTGAAAATGAGAATGATAATGGATCTAAACCAAAATTTAAACCCATTTTTTGAACAACTATTAGCAAACCATAGAATAAAGATGTCCCAATTAAATAAGCCAATGCAATTTTATTATTTTTCCTCATATATAACCAATTAAATCTAATCTATTTTAAATTTTCTTTTTTAGGCGAAGCGGAGTGAACTTCGCGCAACACGGAGTTATACAGAATTTTATCCTCTCTTTGGTGCATATTTGGATATTTTACATACTTTTTCTACTCTACACTCACCCAAAAAACTTCTTCCTCGAAAGACCGGCCATCGCAACAAGCGCAGGAACAAGCATCAGCCCGACAACAACAACCCCGGAACCAAAATAATACATGCTCCCGGACCGAAGAAGCGGCATCCCGACAAGTGTAGCATCAATCACATAATGCGCAATCAAAACAGTCATAATATCATACTTCACAAACATATACCCGAAAATCAGCCCCGCAATCGTAAGCTCAATCCCCCTCACATACACAGGAAACACAGTATACGAAGAATGCCCGAAAGCCCATATAACCGCAGGAACAAGCAATGCAATAAAAAGAGACTTCGTATACTTTTTGGTCAAAGGAATAGCAAAAAACCGGAACAAAAACTCCTCAGACACCGCAGCCAGCATCCCGATAGTCAAAGGAAAAAGAAACGGCAAAAAAGTATTCAGCATATTCGAATACCCTGCACCTGCCGGAATCCAGATATCAAAATAATTCCTGCCAACAAGATAAAACACAGTGACATACCCCAAAAAGAAAAATCCAAGTGCATACCCCCTCACAGCAGAACCAACAAAATCACGGCTAAACAGCTTCCTCCAAAAATCAGTAATGCACGAGGTCCTGCTCAAAAGAACCTCCCTTGAAAGCGACTCCCCGCTGGCGCCGCTCATAACAATCACCGCCATATAAACCAGCGCAGAAACCACAGCACTAAAGAAAAGAGTAGCAAAAAACACACCCTTGCTGATAGTTGTCGGATAACTTGAAAAAATCACAGGCATAGAATTACAAAGATCCGCAACCACAAGCACACCCACGATTACAGCAAGCCACATCGCGAACTTCATGTGGATATCATTTTTCTTATACTTAACAACAAAAACCCCAAAAGACAATATAACAAGAACAATCATAAAAACAAAACTCAAAAGAGTAAGAACAACACCATAAGACCTCTCATTTTGATATTCCCTCAAAAAGCTTTCAGGAACATAAAGATACTTCCTGTAATACCCCGCATAATCCCCGTAAACAGAAACATCAATCCTGTACGTTGCATCAACCAGGGTATAATCCTTCATCTCCCATGAGAAATCATGGTCCGCCCTGTTCTTTCTTGTCTCAGTTGAACTCAGGATCAAATCAAACCCCGATACATCAACATCCATAGACTCAAGAAACTCAAGCGCAATCCTCCTCGCCTCATCCTGCTCAATATCGGCGCCCTCATCCTCATCAAGTATCCTCTGCTCAAAACCAATTATGCTTCCATCCTCCGGGTTGACCAGCACAGAATATTCTGTCTTCTCAAGCGGCATAAAAAACCTGCTCCTGAAAAACCACAACTCAACCTCATCCATCATAACCTCATTTGCCTTTTCAATACCCATCTCCTTCTCAAGATAAACCACAGCATCTCCAAAAGAATCAAACAGCGTACCACTATCATATCCCTCTAGACTGAAATTCCTGCTAAGAAGAAAATCATAAGAAATCTGTTTCGCATCCTCGCTTGTTATATCAATTTCAATCGAAGCCTCTGGAAAGGCAGCGGAATAGAACACCAAAAACAACATCAGCCCAAGAAACCCGACAGCAATAAATCCCCCGTAGTCCCACGCAACTTTATTTCGCATAATAAAAACTCCAAAAAATAAAAGAACTCACTAACTTATATACTTTATCAAAAAATAGAAAAAAAGAGTGAGGAACCCCCCACCCATATTACTCAAAATTTAATAATTCACTTTCGCTTCAGTTCCTTGGCATAGGCAACAAGCGCATCCTTCAGTCCGTACCTGAACGCAACAACAATAGCAGCAGCCCATGCAAGCGGCCCGAGGAATGTGTAGATAATCGTCGTATCAATCATGAGCTGATCCATCGCAAGAATTGCGATAACAAGGAACATAAATGCCCTGACAGCAAGCAATATCTGCCTCCCGCCTTCAATTTTCATGCTGCCTATAACAGACTCAATCCAGTCAGCCAGAATATCAACAGCAATAATGCCGCCGATTAATATCACCATGCCTGAAAAGAAACTTGGCAGGTATCTGACAATCTCTACTATAAACTCAGATAATACAGTCATATTAAGTACATCCACTGCCGCCATTATGAATATAAGATAGATAAACCATCTGATAATAGCATCCATAAATCCGACGACACTCATCTTCGTGGTTTTAATAATATTTCCAAGAATTGTCTTCTCTATTGCATCATCCACCCCGATCTTGTCAAGGATCTTTGCACCGATTCTGCCGATAAACTTTCCGATAATAAACCCAAAAATCAAAATAACAAGAGCTATAATAAATTGGGGCAAATATTCAGCAGTTTTCCCTATAGACGTATTAAAACTCGCATAAACCGTTTCCATTATTTCTACCATTCACAACCACCTCCATGGCTGATAAAGACAAAGTATTGTCAACAATATATATAAGATATACCCCTAAATTAATAAATCTATGGAATCAATCAACACACCAAAAAACATGCGCATCCCGTCACTAAAAGAGCGCATCTTCTTCTACAGCCGCATATTCGATGCAGACGAATCAAAAGACTTCACAAAAAGATATGACCCTCCGGTTTACGCAGTAGACATAGGCAACGAATCAGGCATCTACAGACTCGCTTTAAAGAAATACATAAATCAGCTAGTATATCTCTCAAATTCCTCCGGCATAAACGAAAAACTCATAAAATATGCGCCAGAAGATGTCTACTATAGCAGAAACATCACAAAAGAGCCCACGCTTTGCCACTCCTGCAAAAAGCGAAGCACATCCTGTCCCCAATGCCCCAATTTCAAAGGTCAGGAACTCGCATTCGACATAGACCCCGAAAACATAGAATGCAAAAAATGCAAAACCAAAAAAAGCAACAGTATCTACAGTTTCTGTACCCACCAGCTGGAGAAATCAAAAGCAAAAACAATAGAACTGCACGAATACCTGAAAAAACAAAAAAACTACACAAACATGAAAATCGTATATTCAGGCCGCGGCTACCATATACATGTACTTGACAGCAGCGCCTACACAACCTCCATGAAAGACCGCAAAAAGCTCGCAGGCGAACTCGAAAAAAAAGGATTCCCAATAGACCCATGGGTCACATCCGGCCGCATCGACCTGATAAGACTCCCTGGCTCCCTCCACGGATTAGTAAACAGAATAGTAAAAGAAATATCAATAAAAGAAATAAACAAATTCAATCCCCTGCACTCAAAAAGCGCCATCCCCAACTATCAAAAGCCATCTACTCATTAACGCGCTCTTTATCATAATATTTCTTCTTCTTTTCGCTTTTCTTTCCTGCGGAACCGCATCCCATACGCTCACCTCAAACAAGATATAATATATCTATCCCGCCAAATCTATATAAATCTTAATTCTTTATTCATCCTCCAAAAACCCACAAACATTCCTGAAATGCATCTTAACAAACTCCCTAAACACTCTCTTCTCCCTTTTGAGTCTGGTAAGCCCCCACTTGACATGCGTACTCCCTTTAGGAACATCAACCCCTGCCTTGCGCGAAAGAGAATCAAACTGCAAAAGCCCCCTGTACCGCGCAACAACCGAAGCCGCAGCAACCTCAATATACTTGGACTCGCCCCTCACAACCGACCTGCATCCATGAACCCTGCATCCAGGGTACTGATCAACAACACACTCATCAGCATCACCAAGCATGCCAGCCGCCCTTTCATACATCGCATTAAGCATCCGCGTAACAGACCTGTACTTAAGATACATACGGTTATACTCAGCAGGATAAACTTCAACAACAGCAACATTATCCTTCCCAAGCACCCTAAGCACCTGCGCCCCCATCTTCCGGATCCGCCCGTCTCCTATCTTCTTCGAGTCCGAAACACCCAGGCAAAAAAGCTGCCTGCGGATTTTCGCATCCGCCTTAATACAAACGACAACAAGCCCCCCGAAAGTATCCCCCTTGAGGCACTCATCCCCCCCGACTCTCACAACAGGAGAATCATCAATCTTCATCTTCTTCTTTGCGCTAACATCACCAAAAACAATCCTCTCAACCTCAGAAACATCATTATCCTTCCCCTGGATAACAACCTTCCCGGAACCATAAAGAACAACAGCGCATCCCCCGCACATCCTGCGCACCTCATACTCACTTTTCAAAGGAATATCCTTGAACCCGTACTCAAGAAGCGCATCAAGCGCAGAAGAATCATCCAGAACCCTCGAAACACAGCCCATACCAATAATTACCCAAACTCCCTTATAAATATAAGTGCCAAAAGATATTATTTGCTCTGAGTATATAGTGGATGAAAAGTAATTCTTTGAGACAGTGTTATATCGGGTTTTGGGTTTAATCCACAGCAGTCTGTCTCTGTTCAATAAACTATATTAACGACCTATTCCATATATTGATATATTAAGTTAAATGTGTGAAAGTATGGGTATCTTATCTTTTATTAAAAGGAAGCCGGAAGATGTTAGTTTAAAGAAAAATGAAGCAGGCAGTCACGACGCTATAAAATCACATGTTCTGAATGGCAAAGGTACGAAAAGTGCTGAAGAAAAACTAAAGAAAGCAAAGCAGGAAATCAGGACAAAAATGAAATCAGCGGGGAGCCTGAATAAGAAAGGAGAGGATGAAAAACGTGCGGTGACTAAAAAAACAGAAGAGAAATTAAAGAAAGCGAAAGAAAAAATCATGAAAAAAATGAAGTCTGCGGGCAGCACGACTAAAAAAAGAGATGTTAAAAAGCATGCACCATTGAAAAAAACAGGTGAGAAGCAGAAAATTATCCCTAAGAAGGATACGACTCATGCTGATAGTTCTTCTAAGAAAAATGAGGATAAGAGCAAAAAAGATGAAAAAGAAGATAAGAAGACAAGTGATGACACTAAAGAGAAAAAAGCATCAGCACATTCAATACTGGAAAAAATAAACAAGCCAAAGGATATCGACGTCAGTGGTGGCACTGAAATTGAGAAATATAATATTACAGCGGACAATGTTGATGCAACAGTTACAATCTATAATGTGCCTACTCAATATGTCCCCATATACTATGTTAAGCGCCCCACAGTGACTCTGGGAACATACGCGATACTGAATGCTATCCGCGAACAGCTGATTATGCTTGTCCAGATATCTACAAAGGAATTTGTTGACCCTTCTGCTATCGCTGTTGTCAAGGAAAAGTTTATGAAAAAGGCTTATGATTTGCTTGACCGTTATCTGCCGAATATGTCTGATAAAGAGAAAAGGATACTTGCGGGCAACTTGATACATGAGATGCTTGGACTTGGCGACATTGAACTGCTTTTAAGTGATCCCTATCTTGAAGAGATCGTGGTTAACGGGCATGAGTACCCGATATGGGTATATCATAAGCACTATGGCTGGCTGAAGACGAATATCTTTCTCAAAAGTGAGGACAAGATATATAACAGTGCCTCATCTATCGGCAGGCGGGTAGGCCGGCAGATAACTAATCTGAACCCGCTGATGGATGCACATTTAAGTACAGGGGACAGAGTAAATGCCACGTTGTTTCCTATATCCACTGGTGGAAACACGATAACGATAAGAAAGTTTTCAAGATCGCCGTGGACCATTATCCATTTCCTTGAGGTTAAGACATTGAACGCAGAGGTTGCTGCTCTTTTGTGGCTTGCCATTCAATATGAACTTAATATTCTTGTCTCGGGAGGAACAGCGTCCGGGAAGACTTCAATGCTTAATATACTAATGCCTTTCATGCCTCCTAACCAGAGAATCATTTCTATTGAAGATACACGCGAGATAAACCTGCCGAAATTTCTGCATTGGGTGCCGTTTTCGTCACGGGAAGCGAATCCTGAAGGCAAAGGACAGGTTACTATGCTTGATCTGCTTGCAAATTCGTTAAGGATGAGACCTGACAGGATTATTGTTGGTGAAGTCAGAAGAGCAAAAGAAGCGGAAGTCATGTTTGAAGCTATCAGAACAGGGCATTCTGCATATGCCACATTTCATGGTGATAAGGCTGAGGAAGTTTATAAAAGGCTGACGAACCCGCCGATAAATCTACCAGAAAGCATGTTAAGTGCATTGCATCTGATTGTTGTTCAATACAGGCACAGGAGGAAGGGTATCAGGAGGACTCTTGAAATCGCAGAGATTGTTAAAGCAGAAGAGGGGTCTGCCCTGAATTTGATATACCAGTGGAATCCAAGGACTGATGTGCTTGAAAAGGTGAACAAGACCTACAGAATAAACAAGGAAATCCAGTTATATACCGGGATGAGTGATGAAGATATTGAAAGAGATCTGGCAAATAAGGTGAAGATTCTTGAATGGATGATCAAGTATCAAATCAAGACGATAAATACTGTAGGTAAGGTCTTTGCAGAGTATTATCGTGATGAAAATGCGGTTGTAAAGCTTGCAAAGTCAAATGCATCACCAAAGGAACTGCTGGGGGATGAGCTGTATAAGGAGATAGCTCCATGATTTCGGTTGCATGTGCTGTTTTGGCGGCCATGATGCGCTAAAAGTCTTTTTTGGTAGATATAGATGAAGTCAATTGAGAAGAGATACCTGATTCAAAAGTCCAGAAGGTACATAAGGGTTGCAGGAAACCTGGAGCCGATGTTCTCGTCAATATCTATGGATCTCCTGCAGTCTGAAACGGATCTTACTCTCAGGCAGCATATTGCAATCAGTATTTACAGGACCGTTAACCAGACTGCGATGATTGTCGGCGGGATGGGTGTAGTTGGCTTGATATTAGGGCTGGATCTTTTGTTTTTACTGAAAATCATTGTTCTTTTCGGACCGCTTGTTTTTGCGATGATGTTTTATTCGTCCATGTTTAAACCCAAAATTAAGGCAAAGAGAAAAGCGCGGCTGGTTGAACAGGAACTGCCGAATGCGCTGCGCCATCTTTTGATTGAAGTGAGGTCAGGCATACCATTATACCAGGGACTTGTTGCTGTTTCTGAAGGCTATGGCGCTGTTTCTGTGGAGCTTAAAAAGATAGTGAAAGATATAAATGCCGGCAAGTCTGAGACAGAGGCAATTGAGGACAGCATTCTTATGAATCCGTCTCTTTCTTACAGGAGGTCGTTCTGGCAGCTTCTGAATGCCATGAAAACAGGTACAGATATAGAGAAACCACTTGGAAATATTGTGGATGATATTATCAAGGACCAGCTGATTTCAATCAAGAGCTATGGACAGGAATTGAATCCATGGACTCTGATGTATATGATGTTCGCTGTGATTATGCCGTCTTTGGGTATCACTTTTATGATAATACTTTCAACTTTTACCGGGACAAGCCTGTCGCCAGAACTGCTTGCCTCGATTCTTGTCGGGTTGATACTTTTCCAGATGATTTTTATGAATCTTATAAAGACAAAAAGGCCTATGGTGAGGGTGTAGATTTTTATGAATTATGAAAATCTGGTTTACAATATGCTCCCGAAGAAATACAGGGAGATTATCGAGAATGAGGCACGTTATGCAGGACAGGAGTCTTTTAAGGAAAGCTTTGTATTTAAAATATTTGTTGTATTTTATGTGATGGCTTTTCTGGATTTTTTTATTCTTATCGGGTTTGTTCGTGCGCCCTTGTGGATTAGTCTTATACCGCCGGTTATTATTCTTTTTGCCGGGCTGTGCGGGCCATATATTGTTTATACTCTTGTGGCTGAATCAAGAAGAAAAAATATGGAGCAGCTTCTGCCTGATTTGCTTCTTTTGACTGCATCCAATATCAAATCAGGGCTTACTATTGACAGGGCGCTTCTTTTTTCAGCAAGGCCTGAGTTTGGTGAATTAGGGCAGGAATTCAGAAAGGTGGCGTTCCAGATATATGGAGGACAGCCGCTTGAGGAGTCATTCCAGAGCCTGACGAAGAAGGTGAAGTCGGTTATACTTGAGAGGACCGTGTGTTTACTGGTGGAGGGATTGAGGTCCGGGGGGGCAGTTGCGAAGCTGCTTGAGGAGACTGCTGCTGATATTAAAAATACGGAAATGCTGCAGAAAGAGATCCGCTCAAGTGTTATGATGTATATCATGTTTATTTTTATGGCTGCTGTCCTGGGTGCACCGTTTCTTTTTGCGATTTCATCGTTTTTGGTTAGTGCGACGACAGGGATGTGGGATAATATGGGGGAGATTGATGAAGATTTCGCAAGTGAGGGGATGATAACGATTAACAAACCGGATATTGATCTTGATGCTTTTAATTATTTTTCGATTGCTGCTCTGATAATCACTACTTTTTTTGCGGGTATCCTGATATCATTGATACAGACAGGCAACCTGAAGGGCGGGTTCAAGTATGTCCCGCTTTTTATGGGTGTGGCGCTGGCCCTGTATTTTGCTGCAAAGATGATGCTGTTTACAGTGTTTGGAGATATGCTTGGCCTGGCATAGTTTTTTTGGATTGAAAAGACTCAAATAATTTATGACCTCACAATGCGGCTGCTCTGGAATTTTAGCGCATCTTTTAGAGATTCAATATTTCTTTTTTTCATATTTCTGTATAAATGACTGAAAATATCCCTTGTTGCCAATGCATCTCCCATTGCCCTGTGCGCCTGAAGGTTGTCTATATTGAGATGATTGCAAACAGATCCCAGGCAATATGAGCTCAATCCCGGGATGAGCCTTCTTGAAAGCCTGCATGTGCATAAACTATCAGAAGATAGCCCGTCAAGTCCGCTTTCTTTGAAATTATAATCCAGAAAATTGTAATCAAATGTAGCGTTATGCGCAACTACCGCATTATCGCCGATAAATTCATTTATGCATGATGCAACGTCATTGAATGGTGGCGCATCTTTCACCATTTCATCTGTTATTTTCGTAAGCCTTGTTATGAAGGCAGGAATTCTTCTTCCCGGGTTGATAAGCATGGACAATTCATCGATAACGTCAAAGACATGCGAGCAGGGCTCCCATTTCACTTTGATGCCGCAGAATTCAGTGATTTTATGGCGAAAGCGCGAAAGCCCTGTTGTCTCAATGTCAACCACAACAAAAGAACTACTTTCCATAATGTAAATGAGGTTTTTGTGTTAATAAATGTGTGTGAAAAGAGATAAGCGGAGTTTTCTGCCACCAAGAAATGAGGGGATGTATATCTCGAAAAATGGAAACAATCCTAAACATATTACTTAGAATTTACAATGGAAGATTATGCCTTATTGAAATGATTGAGTAATTTGGTGGGTGAGCTAATTTAGTCATTTTGATCACTTTTTTAGTTTTTTAACGTCTCCTAATTGTTTCTTGTCATCTGATTTTAATCTGCGCTCAAGTTTTCTTATATCTTCTTCAGGAGGGAGGCTTTCAGGCTTTATCCCGCTTTTTGCAAGCAATGCCCTCACATCCTGATTATTCTTTACATGTTCTCCGGTAATCGGTGATTCACCATGCATATCATCTTTCTTGACATTGAAGTTTGTTATCTCTGTTGCAAGATCTTTTGCTTTTATGGTTATTGTCGGCAAAAAATCAGCAAGCGGGCGATTTACAGGGATTTTGAGCTTACTTTTCATATCTATTGTCGTATGCCCGCCGAATAATGCCCTGTCACCTTTGCTCCGTATCCTTGCAAATCCTGCGCTGTCGACGCCCCGTTCATAGATTATCTTTGATAGTTCTGTCTCTGTAGCCACCAGCTTTTCCCTTGCGTGCAATCGCTCTGAAAGCTCCAGTCTTTTTTCAATGATTTCCTGTTTTTTTTGTTCAGGTTGTGTGCCTTTTTTTTGTTCAGGTCTTTGGGGTTGTTGTTTTAGCGCCATCCTAGGTGCTTTGGGCGGTGTGAATTGTGGTTCATCATTAAAGAAAACAGTCGTGCCAAAATTTGATTTTCTTGGCTTTAGGCTTGCGGGAAGTTCATTTTTAATTTTTTTATCTTTTTTTAAAAAAATTAAAAATGAACTTCCCGCAAGCCTAAAGCCAAGAAAATCAAATTTTGG
>JAIWAJ010000017.1:0-12766 GCA_048634435.1 Methanosarcinales archaeon | reverse complement strand
AATGAGTGCATTTTTTCTCCTGTTTATGTTCTTTTGGCGCTTGCTATCTCTTTTGTCGGCTATGTCGGGCTTATCAGTTTTTATAAGGCGCTTAAGATAGGGATGGTTGGTGTTGTGACGCCTATCGCAAATTCTTCGATTGTCTTTACTGTTCTTCTTTCGGTTTTGTTTTTCGCTGAGAGTCTTGGGTTTGTGCAGGTTTTTTCTATCGGCCTGATTGTTTGCGGGATTGTGCTTATTTCTGTGGATTTCAGGGATCTGCGCAATTCATGCGTATTTGATAAGTCCAGCGGCATTGTTTATGCAGTTGTCAGCTGCTTTTTGTGGGGATGCGCTTTTTTCCTGTTCAAGATTCCGGTGAATGTGCTTGGGCCTATTTTGAGTTCTTTTGTTATTGAGGCAGGAAATATGATCTATAGTGGCATGAGCCTTAAATTTTCGGGGAAAGGCTTTGGTTTTCCATCCGGGAAAAACATAAAGTATCTTTTCTTTGTTGCTCTTTTCGGGGCGCTTGGGACACTGGCTTTTAATTATGGGATTGGCGTTGCTGATGTGAGTATTGTTGCTGCGCTTGCGTTTGCAAATCCGCTGGTGGCTGCACTTTATGCCAAGTTTGCGTATAAGGAGAAATTGAGGGGGTTGCAGTACTGCGCTATGCTTTTGATATTGGCGGGAATTTTTTTGATATCTTATTATTGAAAGCCTTATTTTCTTGTCAGGAGCGCATACACTACCAAAATAATTTAAATGTCACTCTACAGTTGTAATATCGTTATGAACTCAAAGAACAGTCTTTTTTGTGTAATTGCGCTGGCTTTGCTTGGAATTGCGCTGTATGTTTTTTTGCCGGGGTCCTGAGACCGGTTCTTGGGCTTCTATTAGTGCTTTTTATCCCTGGATTCATATCAACTTACGCGTTTTTTGGTGAGAATGAAATTGAGGGGGTTGAGAGGATTGCGTTCTCTATCGGGTTGAGCATATCTCTTGTTGTTCTTGCTGTTATGTTTTCAAATCTTTATCTGAAGATACCGATAACATTCGTGACTATTGTTTTGCAGATATCGGGGATATGCATGTTTTTTGTGCTGGTTATCCTTGCTAAAAGGTCGCATACAATTATGAGTTTATATTCAGGAATCATAAATGTCCTGACTCTCAGGACAGGGAACCCGAAGAGGACGCTGATGCATCTTGCGCCAGTAGTCATCATATTATTGTTAGTGTTGAATATTGCTTATCCTGTGATTCTTTCAAAACATGGTGGGCAATACATGGACGAAAACGCGGAATATATCAGATATAACCCGGTTGACGGGTCTTTTGAGGATGCGAAGGGCATCAGAATATCCCGGCTGCGCACGATTAATTTTGAGAACGGTCTTGTGTTCCTGGGTTATGATATCCACCACTCCCTCAAGAGGGGTGAAAAGGCGCACATAAATTACTATTTCCAGTCGAAAAAGGATATGTCAATAAAGGGACTGACTGCTGTCACGGATTTTTGCATTGAGGGGCCGGTGTTTCAAAACCATGTCCTGTTTCCTTCGATTGAACTGAAGAAAGGGCAGATTCTTTCGATATCGAATGACGTTACTATACCAAAGGATATTCCTGCAACAGTGTACACGATGCATGTATCGCTATTCAGGGGGCATGGTTTGGTGAAAGCCAGAGATTCCAATGAGGCTGGGAAGGTGAATATACCTTATTATTTTGATGAATTGTATGATTCATCAATGGATGTCCTGTCGTTTTATAATGGCAGGAGTGTTGTCCATGAGAAAACAACTATAAGCAGACCGCGCGTCTGTATTTTTGATAAGAAAATTGCGTTTCTCGGCTATGACCTGGACCCGGGTGTGGTTGCGCCGGGTTACAAGTTCCAGGTAACATATTACTGGAAATCACTTGATTATGTGGAGAAGGATTATACTGTGTTTGTCCATGTGATTGACTCAGGGGGGAGGATTGTTTTCCAGCAGGATCACAAGCCGCCTGTCCCTACATCCAAATGGGTGCCGGGGGATATAATATCTGAGAAATATGATGTGCCTGTGCCGTCTAATGTCAATGAAAGCACTTATCGGATACGGTTTGGGCTTTATGATGTGCTGAGCGGCAAAAGGATGCCTTTGAGCGGCAGGAGCGCGAGGAATAATGCGCCGTATCTTTCGCAGATAACTGTGAGGGAGAAGCGCATCGAGGATTATTATAACCAGGATATGATTGTATTGGTTGCGGATATGACAGAGAACACATTTATCCTGGTGAGGAACATAACAATTGCGAACCCGGTGATAATTGATTACGGTCCTGTTGCTGTGCTTGGGTATGAGCTGGGTGATCTGCATGCCCGGGAGACTGCCAAGCTGACTTATTATGTTAAGGTTCTGGATATTAGAGGAAAATATTTGATTCATACGCTTATAACTGAGACTGAGGGGCCCGGAATCATAGCATTTGATGCTGAGCTGCCTTCTGTGGAAGAAGGGAGTGTTATTGCTCTTGTTGTTCCGGTGGAAGTTCCTGATTCTTATGGCAGGAGTGGCTCTATTTTTACTTTCGCGCTGAAGGACGATGACAGCGGTGAATATATCGGGAGCACAAACAAGGTGTTTGAGCGCGTTGAGGTAAAATAGGGATTGTGGGTTTAATCTGCGAAAACGAGCAAATCCCGGGAAACATCCAGACAAGACTGTTCTACAGCGGAAATTGAATATCTTTATAATATTTACTTTCTTATTCCATAGTAAAGTTTATAGAAGGCTACAGATATTACTTATTTGGTGGAATAAATGCATAATTACAAGGATTTCCCGGAAGCTGGCGAGTATGTTATTGTTACTATTACTAATATCAATCCAAACAGTGCATTTGCGAAACTTGATGAGTACAAGAACAGGAGTGGAATGATACATATTTCCGAGGTTGCAAGCACATGGATAAAGGATATCAGGAAATACCTGTCTGTCGGCAACAAGAAGGTTGCGAAGGTAATATCTGTCGACGTCTCAAGAGGATATATCAACCTCTCGATAAAGAGGGTCAAACCAACGACTGAGAGAGAGAAGAAAACAGAGTGGAAGAATGAGAAGAAAGCTGAGAACCTTCTTTCGATGGTCGCAAAGGAGATGGGTTCAACTCTGGATGAGGCATACAAGAAGGCGGGTTTTGAACTTCAAAAGAAATACGGTCTGCTATATAGTGCTTTTGAGTTAGCTGCCACAGAGGGAGTATCGGCGCTTGTCGAGGACGGTATTGATAAGGAATGGGCCAAAAAAATTGAAGATGTTGCCAAGAAAAACATTAAGCCAAAAGAGGTTACAGTGAAGGGTATTCTTGATATCAAGTCATACAAGCCTAATGGCATTGAAATCATTAAAAAGGGGTTGAGCCAGTCGGATGATGAGAATGTGACTATAGCTTATGTCAATGCGCCGAAATATTCAATTAAAGTGACATCAGGGGACTATAGAGAATGCGAGAGAATATTAAAAGAAAGCTCCCAGAAGATAATAGAGTATGTGACTAAAAACGGCGGGGAAGCAACCCTTGTGAGAGCAAAGCAGTAGTGAGTGAAATGGTACCACATATAATGTTCTGCGCACAGTGCAGGCGATACACATTAAAAGAGAAATGTCCAAGATGTAAGTCAGTGACGCATGATCCTAAGCCGCTGAGGTATTCGCCACAGGACAGATACGGGAAATACAGACGGATGGCAAAGATGGAAATTGTTCATGAAAGTTGAAGTGGAGGAGTGAAAAATGGTTCGAGAAACTAAAGTTAATTTTTTAAGCAAGCCAAAACTAAAAAATCCGGTATTTATTGAAGGGCTGCCGGGGATAGGATATATCGGGCGCAATGCTGCAGGGTATCTTGTGGATGAGCTTGGCGCAGTAAAGTTTGCTGAGCTTCTTTCGCCGCATTTCCCGCCGGTCGTGCTCTTGGACCCGACAAAGAACGGCATGATTGTCGGGCTCAAAAACGAGTTCTATTATTATAAGGCCAAGTCGAAAGATGAGAGAGATATGATAATACTGATTGGCGACTCGCAGAGCATGGATCCGCAGGGCCATTATGTGATTGCAGATGTGATTCTTGAGGTGCTTGCGATGTTTGGCGTGAAGGAAATTATTACTATCGGCGGTTTCGGAACCGGGGAGTTGAATGAAGACTCTGCGAAGGTGTTCGGGGCTGCTATCCTGCCTGAAAAGGTTAAAACTTTCGAGAAACTGGGTGTGCAGTTCAAGGATACAAATATCGGGCAGATTATAGGCGCTTCCGGGCTTCTTATTAGTCTTGGGCAGCAGAAAAATATGGAAGGGGTATGCCTGATGGGTGAGACTTCAGGGCTTCTGCTTTCGGACCCAAAGTCTACTGAGGCGGTTCTTGGGGTATTGGCAAAGTATTTAAATATTAAGCTGGATATGAGTAAGATTGAAAAGAAAGTAAAGGAAATTGAGAAAATGATTGAAAAAATCGAGAATCTCCAGACCAAGCTTGCTACGCATAGCAAAGAGCATGATGATTCTTTAGGGTATATCGGGTGATTTTTTTGGAAGAATATACGAGATATGAGAAATCAAGGATTATTGGCGCAAGGGCACTCCAGATTTCGATGGGGGCGCCCCCGCTGGTCAAGAGCAAGGATACGAATCCGATTAATCTTGCGAAAGCTGAATTTGAGAAGGGCACTATTCCTATCACTGTAGTTCGATGATTATATGATTGTTGTTACGTTATAGTGGCATGAGTATATTTATATATAGCCTTGTTCTTATTATGTATGGTTAATCCCGTGAAGGGGGTAAGACTATATGGCTGTATCGAAACATTTGAAGGGTATCTCCCGGGTTTTAAAGCTTGACAGGTATTCTGACAGGAATAATACGGATCTGGAGAATGGAATTGAGTATGGATTCGGGCTTGTCTTGGGTGCAAGTTCTGCTGTTCTTGTGATATTGCTTTTGTTTTTTGTTTTGAAGTCAATTATGATAGTATTGTAAAAATAATTTGAAGGTGAGTAATGATGAAAATTATGAAGTTTATGTTTGGAAAGATGGATTCGAAAAGGAAAGGTATTACGCCTGTTATCGCAATAGTGCTTTTATTGATGATGACTGTTGCGGCGGCAGGTATGGCATATGTGTGGATTATGAGCCTGCAGGAGGATGTGCGGGTCATCGCCGACGAGGGTCTTAATGATATGAAAATTGCGGCTTCTGTAAGTCTCTCTTTTGAGGCTGTGCATAACAAGAGTACTAATCTGATTGAATTTACTTTGAGGAACACTGGTAAACATGGTTTCAGCAGTGGTGAGTTAAACCAGTTTATAGTATATACTAACAAAGTAGAGGATACGACAGCATCGGCGGCTGTAGCTACCTGTTCTGCTGCTGGCGGAAACTTAAATGAGTTAGGTGGTACTTGTACTGTACTTACAGGTACGGATTTCCCGACTGAGCCAGGAAGAGATAATGCTGTATTGATAGAGATAACTACACCATTTAAAGAAAAGAAATTTGTATATAACTGCATAATAGATAGGAAGGGTAAAACGTATTGTTAGTTTATTCTTTGGTATTGTAACAGGCGTGTGAACTCCTGTTACAGTCCACTTTTTATTTTCATTGCCCGTATTTTTGGATTATTATCAGTTCTTCTGTGGTTAGCTTTTTCCCATTTGTGAATTCTTTGTAGAGGTCTTGTGCTTTCTTTTTTAGTTCTTCCTGTTTTTTGTTTTTTTCTTTTTCGCGCCGCATTTCTTCTGATTTTATTTTTGCTTCTTTTTCATGGTGCAGTTTTTTCTGTCCTGCAATGTACTCTTTGTGAGCAGCATCTGCCTGTTCTCTTAGTTCCCTTATCTTTTTGAACTTGGGGGCTACATCTGTTTTCAGTTCCTTGATCTGCCTGTAGAGAATAAGGAGCTGCTCGTGGTCTTTATTGCCTGCGTGGTTGTTGTCTACTATGAGCTCGTGCATCAGTTCCAACTCTTCTTCCAAGCTGCTTATTTTTGCGCGGCTTTTTGCTGATTTTTTGCTGATTTTTTCGCATGATTTTGCCAGTGAGAGGGACTCCTCCATGTTCTCGAGGCGTTTTTGCATCTGTTCGTCCTGTTTTATTGAATGCTGCCTTGTCTGGATCTCCCAGTCGAGTTTTTTTATTTCAGCTTTTAGTTTCGTGATGTTTTTTGGGATTTGCTCGTATTTTGCGGATTCCAGATTGTTTTCGTTTAGTATTTTTCTGGATTCCTTTATTTTTTCTGTGATTGTTTTTCTTTTTTTTACAAGGTCTTTTACGAGCTTGTTTTTCGCGTCTCTTTTTTCTCTTAGTTCGTCTATTTTTGCATTTATAGAATTAAGCCTGTCTCTTTGTGATTTTACTTCTGAAAGAAGTTCCTTTACCTGTGCATTCAGGTCATCTCTTTTTTCCTTTAGTGCCATTAATGAGTCTTTCATATAACTGGTATATGGAACAGAAAGCCTTTTAAAATTTACTGTGGACCGGATTATGGCACTTTTGTGGATTTCAGGAGCTGGTCTATTATCGCGTCTACTTTTACGTCTTCTGCCAGTGCTTCGTAGCTCAGTATTATCCTGTGTCTCAGCACGTCTGGTGCGATGGATTTTATGTCTTCGGGGCTCACATAGCCGCGACCGCTCATGAGTGCGTGGGCTTTGCCGCCAAGGGCGAGCCACAGCGATGCGCGGGGTGATGCGCCGTATTCTACAAACTGGCTTATGTCGAGGCCGAAGTCTTTGGGGGTGCGGGTTGCCTGTACAATGTCTGTTATGTAATTCTTGATTTTATCGTCTATGTATATCGAGAGATTGAATTTCTGGATTTCTATTATCTTCATGGGGCTGATTATCTTGTCTACAGTGGGTATTTTTGTGCCTGTCATGCGGTCGATTATGTCTTTTTCCTGATTTTTTGTCGGGTAGTCTACGTTGACTTTGAACATGAAGCGGTCAATCTGCGCTTCGGGGAGGATGTATGTGCCTTCTGTTTCAAGAGGGTTCTGGGTTGCCATGACAAGGAAAGGGTGCGGGAGTGTGTATGTCTCGCCGGAGATTGTGACCTGGCGCTCCTGCATAGCTTCCAATAAGGCAGACTGGACTTTCGGGGGTGCGCGGTTTATCTCGTCTGCGAGTATGAAGTTTGCAAATATTGGTCCTCTTTTTGTTGTGAATTTGGCTGTGTTCTGGTTGTATATTTTTGTGCCGGTGATGTCAGCGGGAAGGAGGTCGGGTGTGAACTGGATGCGCCTGAAGTCTGCGTGTACACAGTCTGAGAGGGTGCTTATCATGAGGGTTTTTGCAAGCCCAGGCAGGCCTTCAAGAAGGATGTGGCCGTTGGATATCAATGAGAGCATCAGGCGCTCTAAGGGGTATTGCTGTCCCACTATGACTTTTTGTATCTCTGCTAATATATTGTCGAGGTCTTTGGAATAGGTTTCTGCTTTCCTGTTTAGCTCTTTTATTTCTTTGTCTATCATAATCTCACCCTTTAATAGAAGTTATTTGCTGCTGCAATTCTTATGCTTTAAATTCTTTTTCAGCCTTTTTATATTTTTCCAGGTTGTCTGTCGGATACCAGTAACCGCTGTGTTTATGGGCATAGACGCGGCTGTTTTTTCCTACCAACTTTTCAAAACAATCGCGCTCGATTGAGGATCTACCTTGCGGCAATATGGCGAGTGCTTCTGAGTTTACTATGAATGCGCCGGCGTTTATCAGGTTTGATGGAGCATGTTCTCTTTTTGGCTTTTCTGTAAAACCCATTATCTTTTTGCCGTCAAGTTCTGCAACGCCAAAATGCTCGACATCTTCTCTTTGCGTCAAGCTCATCACGAGAGAAGCGTTGCTTTTTTTGTAGAGGTCAATCATTGCCGTGAAATTGTAGTCTGCGAGATTGTCGCCCCACAGCAAGGCAAAGGGTTCTTCCAGGTTGTGTCTTCTGCATATGTCTGCAACTGCCCCGCCTGTCCCAAGGGGTTCTTTTTCAATGTTGTAGGAGATTCTAACTCCTAATTGTGAACCGTCTTTGAAGTGTTCTTTTATCATGCCTGCCTTGTAGCCTATGGAGAGGATGATATCTTCAATATTGTGTTTTTTGAGGTTCAGGATGGCCCATTCGATCAGGGGCCTGTCTTTGACGGGCAGCAAAGGTTTTGGTGTCTCATAAGTCAATGGCCTTAATCTTGTTCCAAGACCGCCTGCCAGTATGATTGATCGCATGTTTAAAATTCGATTATTGATTTATTTAAAGTTTGCGAGAAAGTCTTGATTTTATAAGGCAGCCTATCAGTATGCCTGCCAGTATTGCGATGGCTATCACCAGAAGCAGGTCTGTGTAGGGGATTGGCATGTGCTGGGTGTAATCAAGCGCTTCTGCCTGTGGTGGCGCTTCTGCTGTGTCTTCCAAGATGTTCCTGCCTGCTTCTTTTGCTGCTGAAGAGTATTGCGGCGCTCCTTTGAGGGTTACTGATGCCAGTTTGGTGATGAAGCTGTTCAGGGCTGCTGCGAGTGCCAGTATGGTTAGTGCTAATGATATCCAGATTTTTGTTTCAGATGGAGTGATTATCTTTTTTCCTTTTTTTGTGAGCTCATAGTATTTCCATTTGTAGCCCTCATCTATCTGCTTCACGAGGTCTACTGATTCAAGGTTGTCAAGGTGCTCTTTTATGGTTGATACTGACATCGCGAGGGATTTTGCCAGTTCTGACTGGGTTTTTCTTCTTTTGCCGAGCTCTTTTAGTATCGCGATTCTTGTGTCCTGCGCGAGTGCTTTGAATGTCTCTCTGTCGAGAGTGATTTTGTCGTCCATTGTATCAGATGATGAATATTTTCAGTACTATGATTATTACGGGTATCATGTATAATAGCTTTTTGTACATGATAATAATTATTTCACTGACTTTAAAATAGATTGCTATTTGTTTCGGTATTTGCCGCAATATGTGTTTTGGTTTGCTGTGTGTGGTTTTTTGGTTTTGCTGCTTCTATCGGCAAGGTTCCTTCCCGAAGGGCTTATATTGGGAGGGAGGAAATAGATGTGTATACTATCAGAATACTGGTGATTATATGATACCAAAAACGCGAGAGATGATAAGGCAGAAGATGATGCAGAAAATTGCGGAACTTTCAAGGAAATATCCTTATGCAGGGCAGAGGAAGTCGGCGGGGTACGGCGGGCAGATGCTTCTTTCGAGTTATGATCTTTAGATAAATATTGAAGGGGTGATTTGGATGGATATAGAAACGGAAATGTGCCTTTTGAGGCAGAATCTTAGGAAGGAAGGGTTGTCTACAAAGGGCATCTTTGTTGAGGAGTTCAGGAAGAAGACCTTTGATGAGGAGAGGAAGTGGCACCAGGCAAGGGAAAAAGCACGGAATAGGGTTAAGGAACTTCAGGATAAGTTCCCGTTCGCGTTCGGTGGATACAGGCAGGAGAGGTTTGAGCGAGAATTTTTATTGCATATTAAGCATGAACCGGCAATCGAAAAGCTTGGAAATGCATCAATTTAACCATAATTTCCATGAGTTTTTGTCAAGGCAGGGATGCTGATTTGGAGTTTGAGAACAGGTGGCAGGATTTTGAGGAGCATGTCCTCAAAATTGTCCGGTCTTTTTGCGCTGATGCTGAGTTTCGGAAAGTGTTTTTCAATAGCAGGAGGAAGTTTGAGATTGATGTGGTTGGCTATTTTGATGATTTTTGCCTGTGCATTGACTGCAAACTGTACGGATGCACGAGGTATCGCATGCATTCACTGAAAAAAGAGGCTGAGAAGCACGTTATAAGATGCGCTGAGTTTGAGAAGGCTACAGGTAAAAAGTGCGTGCCTGTGCTTGTTACACTGCTTGATGATGATATCTGTTCTGATTTTGAGTGCCTGATTGTGCCTTATTATAAATTCAACTATTTTTTGAGTAATATTGATATGTTCACCCGAAATAATATAAACATGGGATTATAAGTACTATTATGGATAAGTATGTAATTGCAGTGACGACTGTGAATGATGAAGCGCACATAGAGAGGATTAAGGATGCTGTTCTTAGTAAAAAGCTTGCTGCATGCGTGAATGTGATTCCTTATGTTATGAGCCATTACTGGTGGAAGAATGAAATCAAGAGTGATGAGGAGTTCATTATTGTTATGAAAACCAAGGAGAGTCTTGTTGAGAAGCTGAAAGTGGCTGTTTTGTCAAATCATCCTTACAAGGTTGCTGAATTTCTGGTTTTCCCGATTGCGGGTATGGGTTCGCACTATGAAGAATGGATTAAAGGGGTGCTTGGGTAATAATGCAGGATGTTTCTTTTTTGGTTCTATTTTACTGTTTTTTTGCGGATTAACCGAAAAGTATTTAAATGTTAAACACTCTATAGTAGTAACTATCAGATTTATAAAGTTAATTGATAAATACTACGGGTGAATGTAAGATTTTGGAGAGTATAGATATAATTTTGTAATATGCGGGTCTGTTGGCACTTTTTGTATGATTGTCAATGGATTCATATTGGTAATGGCAGGAATTTCGGAGGTGAAAGAAGGTGAATAATAAGCATGTAATGATAAGATATTGGAAAAATAACAGAGATGATGCTTTACAGCGAGGAATGCTGAAAGAAGTTGACAGGATTGGTAAGATTCTAAGGTTTTACGGGAATTATGATTAGGTTTATTTTTTGAAATATATCTAGAGACTATATTTTGCGTCGCGGTGTTTTGATCTTATTTTGTCTGTGAATTTTTTGGACTTTTTTATGGATATCTTCTGCACTTCATTCATCAGACTAGAGAAAGCATCAACCGGGTCCCAGCCCATGTTTTTTGCGAATATCAGGCCGCCTGCTGTTCTGAATTTGCATCTGAAGGTGTATTTTGTTTTATTTCCTTCCATATGGTATGCTTTTGCATGAATCGTGAAGTTATCCGGTTTTGTTATATTTGATATCTTTTTTATGGTGTTGTCGAGCATGCGGTGGATTTCTGATCTCTGGAATTCGTCGAGCGATGACATGGATTCGAGTCCTGATATTTGCACGTACAGCTTTTCTTTTTCTTTTAGTGATGCGAGGAATTGAATTATGTCTTTCGGGGCTATTATCCCGATTGGGTAGTCGCTGCTGTCGGTTACGATGATGGTGGATGTGTCCTGATTCATGTTCTCTTTTATCTTATCTGCCAGCATGTCGTCTGCTTTGGCTGTGACTGGCCTGGTTGATATCAGTGATCTTAGAGATATCTTGTGTTCGCTGATGATGTCTGATATGTATGCGCCCGGCCTCATGTATCCCGGGGATGCGGAGGTTCCTGAGTCTCTTCCGTATTGCTCTTTTGTTGTTATTTCTCTTATCAGGTCGAGTGATTCAAGGATGCCTGCGAGTTTGTTGTTTTTGTCTATTACCGGTATCCTGCTTATGTTGTGTTCGCGAATCAATGCCAAGGCTTTCCCGAGGGAATGGTCTTCCGGCAGAATGATGGGGTTTGGTGTCATGAAATCTTTGACTTTTTTGCCTTCAAGGAGGTTGTGGGTTAGTATGGCGTTAAGGATGTCGCGCTCGCTTACTATACCTATTATTTTTTTGTCGTCACCAACGGGTATTATTTTGTAGTTCAGGCGGTACATTTTTTCAACTATGTCTATGATGCTGGTGTCTTCTGTGATTGTGGGGGGCCGGAATATAAAATTGTCTATCCTTGTGTTGTCGGGGGGTCTCCTGTGCAGCCTTACGAGCTGCTTGTAGCCGAATATGCCTGCGTATTTGCTGTTGTCGCAGACTACGAGGTTGTGGATGTGCTCGTTGTTCAGCATTGATACTGCTTTGTTGAGGTTCTGGTTTATGTCTATTGATTTTATGCCTGTTGTCATGATGTCTTTTGCTGTTATATCTGAGATGTTTTTCATGCTGACATATTGTGGTGTAATTATTAAATACGTATCTGATGCAGATTTTGTTGTTTGGGGGGGTGTTTTTTTAGAAGCAGAGAGTGATGATTTTTGTGATCTTTATTTTTCGTATCCAAATGGCATTACGGCTATCGGGAACCAGTCGCCGAGGTTCAGGATTTTTGCGATTTCTGAGTCTGAGAAGGCTCCGATGACTACTGCGCCTAAAAGCAGGTTCGCTGCAACAAGCGCCATGTTCTGGCAGGCGTGGCCTGCTTCCATGAATACGTATCTTTCGCCTCTTGCGCCGTATTTTTGTTTTGTTTTTTCGAAGTCACCTGCGATGAGTATTATAAATGCTGAACGTTCTATGAATTTCTGGTGAAAGCAGGCTGAGGCGAGCGATTCTGTGAAGCCGCCTTCTTCTTTGGGTTCGAGGGCGTGTTCTTCGGGCAGGTAGTGGTATATGGCGTTTTCGAGGCCTGCTATGTTTTTTGATATTATGAAGAGTTCGAGGGGGTAGATTGCGCCTGCTGAGGGTGTTGTGCGCCTTTGGGATCCTGATTCTTCAACCATGCCCTGGCCTGACCAGAGTATCTTTGAGAGTATGTCCAGTTTTACTGGCTTTTCTGAGAAGTCTCTTGTTGAGCACCTGTTGTAGATTGATTTTTCGAGAGTGTTTGCTTTTTCTTTTTCGTGTTTTTTTAGATGTATCAAATCCATTATGGATATTATTGATGCAAAAAGTCTAATATTTATCGGAGGTTCTGGGATTAGAGGGTTATGTTACTATGTCTTTTAGTTTGTTTTCTTTTAGGGCGGTTTCTATCTCTAGCATCGTGAGGTCGAGGGGGGATTCTATCTTCC
>JAIWAJ010000016.1:0-13016 GCA_048634435.1 Methanosarcinales archaeon | reverse complement strand
GTGGTGATTTTGATTATTGCAGGGTTGATGTTTCCTGTTATTATTCGTGATGCGGTGTCTATGTGTGATTTTATTTCCGCATACAAGAGGACGAATAAGTAGATGATCAGGTTAAGGATGGATTTCGGGTTGAAGAGCTGGTATGGCGACTCAAAGAACATGAATTTCCCGCATATCCAGGCGATTATGACTGATACTGTTATTCCTGCAAGCAGTTCCATGGGGCAGAGTGAGCCTGTGAACATTATCCAGCCGATGAACAAAAGTATGAATGAGACACTGAATTTGTGCATGGGTTATTATTTGGGTTTAGGTTTGTAATAAAGGTTTTGGTTTTTTTGCGGGTCAGTTCAAAGAGTCATCCGGCAGTAGGGAAGTAATATTGAGCCAAATAAGTTCAAAATTGAGTGCATAACAGGCTAAATTGGTCATGGCAGTAACGGCATTAATTATAGTTTAAATGCTAAAGATTCCGCTACTCTATTGAGTAGGTATGCGGAATCTTTGCGTGTCAACAACCTTTGGTGATATGTGTGGGGCATGCAGGGCATGCCGCTGGTCTATTTGACCGGCGGTTCTTGACAAACCAAAAAAGAAAAAGAAAACACCGAACAAATCCGGTGCCTGAATAAAATCAATCAACTTAACTTACTTTTTTTTCTTCTTGCCTTTGTCAAGTCTCTCGATGCCGACCTTCTTCACTGATGGCTTCCATACTTTTGAGCCCATCCATGAAGGTGCATTAGCTGGCGCTGCTACCTGGTTTCTGGAACCCCTGAATACATGCACTTTCTTGGTTCCTCTCTCTCTCAGCTTGATATCTGCTATTCCTCTGTTAGCTGCTTTCAGTGCTGCCTGGCGGGGTGCTCTTCCAGTAAAGATAGAGTCTGTGTCCTTACCCCCTTTCATCAAAACAAAATTTCTTTTATCTGCCATTCTAAAACCTCCTGTTCTTCATATTATTTACAACCTTTAAGAAGCCAGGGAAACGCGCGGACCACAAAAAACCAATCCGCTCAACCCCGCAACTCCTTTTAAACAGTCTCATGCACCACATCTATATGTCCGGATACAATCAACTGCGCTGTAATTGATTCTGCAAATATATAAAGCTTCGCATAACTATTTAGAAAAATATAAAGCATGCTATCAATTTACAGGCAATCCAACAAAAATACAAGGCGCAACATAGTGAAATATCCGAACTGTACGAACTGAAGAAAAGTCAAATATATATATACACCAACGCTAATATAAACAATAACATACAAAAAAAACACCCAAAAAACAAAAGGTGATACACACGAAAATAATAATCGCAGGCGGGGGAAATGTCGGGAGAAACCTGACCAAAGTCCTCTCAAAAGAGAGACACAAGGTAACCCTGATCGAAAAGGACCCTGAAATTGCAAAAGAAATAGCAATCGACACTGACGCGCTCGTACTCAAGGGTGATGCATCTGATATGGTGACGCTTGAGGAAGGAGGCATAGAAAAGTGCGATGCAATCGTCGCAGCAACGCAGGATGATAAGACAAATATGATGATAAGCGAGATAGCAAAAAGCATCGGGGTGCCGCGCATCGTTGCACGCGTCAACGAACCCGGCAACGAAGAGCTGTTCGTAAAGCTCGGCATCCAGTCAATAATCCCGATAACGCAAATAGCAATCACATCGATCACAAATGTACTTCTCGGTGCAGGCGAGCGCGTAGTCGCGCAGATAAGCGACGGGAAAGCGCAGATAGTAGAGCTCGTAATACCAGAAACAAGCAGTGTAAGAGACAGCGTAGGCACAAGAATAAACGGCGCACTTCTCGGAAGCATCTACCGCAACGGCACTGTGATAATCGCAGACAAAGACACCAGGATTGAGGCAGGAGACGTAGCACTGTTCATCACGAAAACAGAAAGCGTCCCGCGGCTCTTAAAACTCGTCAAGGGAGAATAACTTGAAAAACATCCTGGCATACATGGGCATTCTTCTTGAAATATTCGCAGTATTCCTTATACTGCCAACAGCTGTCGCGCTCATCTACAATGAGCCAGTCACTATGTTTTTAATACCAATGATTATCTCACTATTCTGCGGAGTCATACTGGACAAGAACTTCAGGCGGGCACAGCTGAACCTGAACGAAGGCCTCACACTGACTGCCATAACATTCATATTCTTCTCATTCATCGGCTCAATACCATACTACTCTATATTTGCAGGCAGCGATGCACTTGTCCTGAACTCATTCTTCGAGGCGATGTCCGGATTCACAACAACAGGCCTGACAGTAATTGAAGATACATCCGCAATCCCGAAAAGCATACTGTTCTGGCGCTCAGAAACCCAGTGGCTCGGCGGCATAGGAATAATAATCATATTCCTCTCGATATTAAGCCGCCTGCGCACCTCATCAACATCACTTTACGAGGCGCAGGGCTACACAGAAAAACTCGAACCAACCATATACCACACGACGCGAAGAATGATGAAAATATACTTCACATATTCAATACTCGGTATGCTCCTCCTTCACTTCTCAGGCCTCGACCTATTTGAAGCAATCACAACAACCTTCTCATCAATCTCAACCGGCGGCTTCATAGTAAGAAGCGACATATTCACAACAGCCGGCGACGCAACCCTCGCTGTCATCTGCATACTGATGCTGACCGGCTCAATAAACTTCATGATACATGACAAAATATTCAAAATGCACATAAAAGACGCACTCAGAAACGTCGAAGTCCGGTCAATGGCAGCAACGATAATAATATCCTCTGTCGTAATATACATCCTCACATATGAAACAAAAATATCCATATTCCAGACAATCTCTGCGATAACTGCCACCGGATTCACACTAACAGAAATTGCCCCCCTAGCAACACCGGTAATAGTCATACTGACAATCCTCATGTACATCGGAAGCTCATCGGGGTCAACAGCAGGCGGCATAAAACAGATGCGACTCATCATCTCACTAAAAACAGTCCCATGGACAATCAAAAAAATGATATCGCCGCGAAACGCAATAATACCGCTCAAAATACAGGGGACCCCAATAGATGAAAACACAATCAGGCTAACCGGAACAGTAATATTCACATACACTGTTGCACTCGTCATCGGAACCATGATCCTTATATTTGCAGGATACTCTGCGACAGAATCATTCTTCCAGGTAACATCCGCGCAAGGCACAGTCGGCCTGAACATAATCGATATAGCACAGGCAGGCGCAATAACAAAAATTACGCTCATCCTGAACATGCTCCTCGGCAGGCTTGAAATCTTCCCGATATTAATACTGATAAGCAACATATTCAGCAGGCGATAAAATGCTAAGACTAAAAGCCCGCTTCATGGACTTCGAACCGGGAATACCAATTGTCATACTAAACACAGAAGACGCACAAGACCTGGGGCTCAGGCCCCACGACAGGATAGAAATCACATACATGGAGACAACAAAAACAGCATACATTGAAACAACCCACACAATGATAAAACCAGGCCATATCGGCCTGAGAAAAGAATCAAAAAGATACGGCATAACAGATGGCGCAATAATCCACATAAGGCCAGCTCCTAAACCAAAATCACTTGACATCATCAAAAAGAAACTAGACGGGATTGAGCTAAAAAAAGAAGAAATCGATACCCTCATAAAAGAGATAGATCAGAACCGCCTGACTGATGTCGAACTCGGCGCACTCGTCGCAGGCATCTATATTGAAGGCTTCTCAGAAAGAGAGACCATACACACAACAAAAGCCATGGTCAAGCACGGAAAGCAAATGACATGGCCCCAGAAATATATAGTAGACAAGCACTCGATAGGCGGCGTCCCGGGCAACAGGACAACCCCGATAATCATAGCAATAGTCGCAGCAGCGGGGCTCACTATCCCGAAAACAAGCTCGCGCGCAATCACATCCCCTGCGGGCACTGCAGATACAATGGAAGTATTCTCTGATGTCTCATTCACCCCTGAAGAGATAAAGCGCATAGTCAACAAGACAAACGCATGCCTTGTCTGGGGCGGCTCACTTGACATAGCACCGGTGGACGACAAACTAATCCGCGCAGAATACCCGCTGTCACTCGACCCCGAGGGCCAGGTCATAGCATCTGTCCTCTCCAAGAAAAAATCAGCAGGCTCAAAATACGTGCTGATAGATATCCCGTTAGGCGACGGCGCAAAAGTCAGCAAAATCGAAAAAGCCCGCAACCTCGCAAGAAAGTTCAAGCACGTAGGGAAAAAACTCGACATGCATATAGAATGTGCAATAACAAAAGGCGACGGACCCATCGGGCGCGGGATCGGACCTGTGCTTGAAGCCATAGACATAATTGAAATCCTTGAGGGCAAAGGCCCGAAGGACCTCAGGGAAAAATCAATAGAACTCGCGGCCCTGATGCTCAAGATGACCGGGCACGGCAGCGAGGAAAAGGCAAGAAAAATACTTGACTCCGGCCTCGCACTGAAAAAATTCAATGAAATAATAACAGAACAAAACGGCAACCCGGGAAAAGACCTGCAGAAACTTCTTGGCAGGCACAAAGAATCAATATGCGCAGACACGTCCGGCACAATAGAGCAGATATCAAATACGGCAATCTCAAAAATCGCGCGCCTCGCAGGCGCCCCGAAAGACAAGGGCGCAGGCGTCTACCTCTACTTCAAGAAAGGCCAGAAAGTAAACAAAGGCGAAAAGCTTTTCGACATCTACGCAGAAAAAAAACACAAACTAAAAAACGCACTGGAGATTGCGAACAGGTGCAGGGTATACATAATCGGCCCGAAAGAGAACATGCTGATAGAAGAAATTTAATATACAGGCGTGATGAAAACGAACATTTCATTCGAGCAGATAAGAAAAAAAGTGCCTATGCTGACAGTAGACGGAATAATCATAGAAAATGGTAAAATTCTTTTGATAAAGCGCGCAACCCAGCCATACAAAGACCACTGGGCGCTTCCGGGGGGGTTTGTGGAACTTGGCGAGACCCTGGAAGAAGCAGTAACAAGAGAAGTAAAAGAAGAAACTGGTCTGGAAACAAAGCCTGTAAAATTAACCGGCGCATACTCAGACCCGAAAAGAGACCCGCGCGGCCACACAATATCAATCGCATACCTGCTGAGAACAATAAGCGGTAATCTGAAAACAACTCCTGAAGCAAAAGAGATCAGATTCTTCGCGCTGGACAGCCTCCCGGAAAACATGGCTTTCGACCACGAAAAAATAGTCTGTGACGCAAAAGAAATCAAAGCAGACAAGCAAGATTCTTAATATCGCGGTTAGCCACATGCGTATAGATTTGCGTTGTCTTCAGGTCCTTATGCCCAAGCAGAGCCTGGATATACCTTATATCTGCTCCACCCTCAAGCAGATGCGTAGCAAAACTATGCCTCAAAGTATGAGGCGTCACATTTTTCCTGATTCCAACTTTTTTAGCTACTTTCTTGACAATTTTCTGAATAGTATTTTTATTATACCTCCTGCCTCTTTCTGACACAAACACAAGCCCGGCTGCTTCTCCATAAAATTTAAGTTTATCTCCCAATTTCGGATGCAAAAACACAACTCTTTCTTTCTCACCCTTGGTAACCTTGACATGAATAATCTCTCTTTCAAAATCCACATCAACCCATTTAACATTCCTGACCTCATCAAGTCTCAAACCAGCATAATAAAGAAACATCAAAACAAGCTTATGCTTCACATTGTGTGTTGCATCAATCATCTTATTTACCTCTTCTCTACCCAAAACAACAGGTATCCTCAAACTCCTTTTAGCCAAAGGTATCTTCTCATCAAATTTCTCATCAAGCACATTCTCAAAGAAAAACTTGAGCCCAAAATAGAGTGTCCTGACAGTTGACTTGCTCTTGTCTGTATTTGAAAGCAAAAAATCTCTTGGACTCATGCCTGACTTCAGAAACTCCTTAACAATATAAACATAAACTTTCCCTGTCTCATAAGAGTATTTCCTCAACTTAATCTCTTCAATAAGACGGCCAACCAACAGATACCTTTTCTGCACTGAAAGCGCATCAACTCCCATTTCCGAGCTATGATCCATTACACCACACATTAACTGACTCATTGCACTACATAAATCCAATATAGTTTATTAAACTGATAGATAGGTACATACCTTGCCGAAAGACTCCGGTCAGGAAAATAGAATAGGAACCAGAATATAATTAAGAATTAAGCAGACAAAAGTACACTTCATCACCCAAAACAGGGGATTAAGCAGACAAAAATGCGCTTTACCCCCCAAAAACGCCTATTAAGCAGACAAAAGTATGCTTTTTCACCCAAAACAGCACACAAAGCATAAAAAAGTCTGCTTAATAGTCGTTATATTCAATTGTGTTTAAGTTCTAGAAAAGAAAAAGGGGGAGTTCAAGTGCTACGCACATATACACTCGCTACACTCGAAATTCATTCAAAAAAATTATAAAAGATTATAACATTTGAACAATTTAATTAAATCTTCATTTTGTAAAACAATAATTGGTGCATTAAAATTTTTAGTGAATAAATCCATTTCATTTTGAAAAGGTAAAGAAACTTTCATTACTGTTAAAAAAATTACAATAGCAGTATTAGGATAATACAAAAATGGTCGAATAATTTGTTTCCAATAATCTACAGGAACTGATTTAAAACGGGCATTGGAAAATTCAACATATGATTTAATAGGTATACAGATTTTATGTATATCTCCATTTATTCTAATGTCAAATTCAAAATCTGAAAATTCAGACACAGTATGAGGTTTAGTTTTTTGTGCACTAATATTAGCCTTAATATAATCTTCAAGAGAACTTTCCGATAAAATAGTATGAAATTTTAATCTAATTTCTTCATCTTTAAATTTTTGCATCTTTGCTGTATCTTCTTCAGATATTTGAATTTCTTTAAATTTACCGACAAATTTGGGAAATAAAATTTTATAAACTTCATTTATATCAATTTTCTTGAAAATAGGTTGCAAACCTAAATTTATACTTTTAAATTTCTCTTTTTTATTTAGAATATTAATTCTACAGATTTCCGAAATATTAAAATCAGTAAGTGCATTTGTATCATAGTTTGTAATAAATGAAGTATAAATTTCACTTCTTCTTTTAGCGTCTAGTGTATTAATATGTGCCCAAGATAATTCTTTAATATCTTTGCACGTAGTTAATTGAGCATCAAAAAGAGATTTGTAATTATCAATTAAATTATTATCTTTATGTCGTTTCTTTGTAGATTCTAAATTATTTAAAAAATGGCTAGTATTACTTATTCTTTTAACATTTTGTAAATCAATCTTTTTTACGATATTAATATAATTGTCAATATATTTAATTGCATCTTGTTTATACTTAACATCTTTTGTATTTAGATACAGCACACAATTATCAAAACAAATATTAAGAGGCAAATTAATTAATTCAGCTAATTGTTTATCATCCATTAAATCAGAATCATTGATTATACGATAAATGGTCTTTGAAAATGTATGAATTTTAGTAAAAAAGTTACTATAAAAAGAACCGAAGAAATTATTATCTTCAATTAGATTATTATATTTCAATATAAAAGTTAATGATTTACAATCTTCAATAATCCCATAAAGTCGTTTACTAATTTCATAAGTAGTAGTATCATCTTTTAGATACCACATATTTCCAAAAATAATTCGATTATATATTTTATGGTTAAGTTTTTCTTTGATTTCTGACAAAATTTGATATAGTCTAACTGTTGATTGATCATCAATTTCAGAAATCTTAATTAAATCAATAATCATCAAACCATTGTTTGTAGATTTCCTTATATCTGAAGACCCATTACCTATAGGTAAAGCTTCGCCAATAGCACGTTTAATCAAATCAATATCCGTCATATTCATATAACACCTTGCCATCATTTACAATTTTTACCAATATAGGATTCTGTTTAACTACATTTTTGTCTGAAAAAGCCCAAATATCTAATGTTAAATTAGGAAAAAATTGTTCTACTGAATTTCTAATTTCTAATTCATTCATTGCTTCAAATAGAGTAGAAACAATTAATAAATCTATATCTTCACATTTTTTACTATCTTTAATGCTTGAACCAAATTGGATAACTAAGTTGGGTTTGATATGTTTAATAAAATTCATATAATTTTCATCCCAACTTCTTTTAAAAAATTGTATTTTAGTATCCATCATATTATTAATAAATATCATTAATATAAATTTTTTCATAAACAAAGCATTCTTCTTCTTGATGTACTGCTTCGCTCTTTAGATAGAACTGAACTCCCCCCAGTGCTTCGCACATATAGACTCCCTTCGGTCGATTTGATTGGAACTTAAACACAACTCTGAAATTTCCCTTGGGACGTTGCACTAAATTTCAGCCCTTTTGGGAATATAACAAGCGATTAACAGACTACGCTCGGTTGCACCTCGCTCCGTCCAAATCGGCTTCGCCGACTTCGGTTAATCCCATCTGTTAAACTCAATCGAGAAAGAGGGCTAAAAACGAGAAAGGGGCAAAAAAACCTATTTAATTAAATCCAAACTACCTACGTTATCTAAATATTGTTTCAGTTCATTTCTAAACTTTTCATAATGTTTGATTTTTATTTCTTCAATCTCATCTTCAGTTTTATCTTTAGAGTCTATTTCCAACGGCTCATATTCAACATATTCGATACCTTTTAAGTCTGCTTTTTCTTCACGCTCCTTAGTGCTTTTAATTAATATTGCTTCTTTATTTAAACCATAAATCAAGCCCAATTCAAATAGAACATTTGGATTCCACGTACTTATGTTGATTATTCCGTATTTGCTACCTTGTATTAAATGACAAACTTTACACATAATATCAATATTCCACTTTTTTTCTGCGGCCATTAATGGAACTTTTTTAATCTCATCTAATACTGGTTTAATTCCGTAATTATAAACATCTTGAAATTCATCTCTAAATGGCATACCAATAAATACAAATTCTTCACTTTTTGTTATAGTTTTTGGGCAAATTTCTTTTGATTTGAAGCACATCATTTTTTCTGTAGGTGATTGTTTATTTTTTCCTTTTGACGCCTCTATTTCATAAAGATAATCAGATTTTGCCAAATTTGACTTAAACAAATTTAAAATAGTCATTATTTTTAGCCATTCATCTGATATATTACTAATAGTATTATCTGGATATGTTCCGAATGTAGGTTGCAATATCATCTCAGATTTTTTATAGACATCACTAACAAAAATTTCAACAATATGATCATAAATACCCTTCCTCTGGCAATATTTAATAACGGAATCATCTTTCCATAATTCTTCTTTAATTTGAAAATAACTCCCAATTATATCTGTCTGTAAAACTGCAATTTTCCTAAAATTTGTTTCTTTGCCATATCCACAGTTTAAATCAGAGAAAATGGATTTATATGTCGTTAATGCTTTAATTACTTCAGTCGTTAATTGTACTATTTTCTTGTAATTATGTAAATCTCTTTCTTCACTTATTTCTTTTTTAGATTCTACTTTATTTTCATCCATTTTCTTTTCTTGTGATGGCTTTTTCTTTTCTAATTCAATTCCTTTCCCTTCAATAGATCTCTTGCCATCGGATGTTAATCTTAATAATGTAAAACCAACAGTGCTTGCCTTTCTTTCAAGTAAAAAATCATCTTCTAACAACTTAATATTTCTAATAAGATCTTCTTTTGAAATGTTCCATTGTTTTGAATCATCATTATATCTAATTGAAACACTCTCTTTTTTAGAGTCATATATTTTTTTCAGTATTAATCTTTGGATATCCTCATCTGAAAGGAGATGGGTTTTTCTTTTTGAAAACTTTTCTAAATCTTCAAAACTCATACTTTTAATATTATCATAAATTTTTTCCGCTTTTTCAGATAATATCCAAAATTGTGAGGAATGTCTTTGAGTGACATCAGGATTAATGAAACCCTCTCTTTTTAATTCTTCTGCAAAATTCCAAAAATCTTGCAATAATTCTTTATCCGAAAAATCAACATTATAATCCTTACTAATCCATTCAGGTATGATACTATCTAATCCCCAAGATCTACCCTTCGTTTTAGATTCCTTAATCTCCTTTATTAAGATTAATTTGATTAATTCCTTATCCATGGGGATAATAAAATAGAATAACTCTAAATACTTTACGGTTTTCCTGCCAATTTATGGTGATGTTGCATAACTATTGAGAATTACAAGGGCTGCTATTGATTTTGATGTTTTGGCTGAAAATCACTAAACGCTATCCGCAAACCATTTGCTCGTGACTTGTGCAACAGCACACAATTTATCTTGTTCTTGAAGGATCCCCGAGCTTGATAGAACGCCCTCTTTCTCGACTTTGAATTTTTCCTCCGCTTCGCTACGGAACGTTGCACTAAAATTCAATCCTTCGGAGAGTTTAACAAAGCGTTAAGAGATTCCGAAATCTTGCAGATTTCTCCATCCAAATTTTGGCTACGCAAAAACTTCTCTTAATGCCATATGTTAGATGCAATAAATTTTCTTAACGGGATTTTGCAAGGTATATAAATAGAAATTATCAATATATTAATCATGGACTGGAAAGAATATTTAAAACCCAATATGGAAAAATTGAAGTACTTTTTAGCATTTACAATTCCTATAATTCTTATTTTTGTTTGTGTCCACTACTTTATCTATCATTCTATCTTAAATCTAGTTGGTGATATGCTTGGTGGTACAAGTAGTCTTATATGGCTTTGGTTTGCATACCCAGCTATTGTATTTATGTGTTATATCGCTTCTTGTAAAGCGTACAGGGATAAAATAAAGATTGAGAAAGGAGAGATGCATAAACCAACACCAAGAGAGAGGATAAAAACGTTTCTATTTGTCATCATTTGCCTTGCAATATTTACTATTCTTAACTTTTACTGCAAAATTGGTTTGTGGGGTATGATCATAGTAGCTTTAATATTTATCGTATTAAGCTATATCCTAAAAGATAAATTGGGGTTGTATGGCTAACATTTGCTTGAAATGCAAAATCCCTAAAAATTTACAACATCTAACAGCGGTTATGAGGAAAAATCGTTAGATTTTTCCCAAATTTTTTACTTCGTAAAAAACTTCTCATAACCACATATGTTATGTGCGGAATTGATCTTTTTCTTTGTGTATTACCTATCAGATATCTTTTATCTGCTTCCCAAATCAACTTTTTAATTTCAGATTTGGCACTTTCCTAAAACCTAAACTCTATTAGATCGTGAACCATATTACTTCATGCTTTTGTTAATAATTTTCTTTAATTCACGTCTAAATTTTTGTGCTCTCTCCAGAGATGTTTTTGCTTTTGATTGGACTAATACCTCACCCATATTGTAAGTAAAAGTTCCTCTTTTCTTCTTTTCAAAGAAATATTCTTCCATTAATTCATCGGCTTTTTGTTTTCCAAGAAGTTCTGCAGCATCTTCTTTTGCTTCAATAAAATCATCTAATAATTCTTTCTGTAATTTTCCTGTCAGATAAAAATAATAGATTACTGAATCAAAAGTTACTGCATGAATAGAAAAATCTGTTTTTATCTTAATACCTCCATTTTCCAAGAGTGCACGAGCCATATAAAACATGCTGTAATAACTAGCATTTACTACCCAAAGCAATCCATTGAAACTTGTAAATCCAAGATATTGCTGTTTGTCTGGATTTGTTGATAATTCAAATAATGCTTTTGCAGAATCAATAGAATCATCTGCATTTTTAAGATAAAAATCTACATATTCTGGTTTTTCCTTTGTTTTAATTGTACCGTCGCTTATGAATTGTTTAACTCTACTCTCTGCTTCTTTTAGCTTTTTTTCTTGTAACATTTTATGATCGCCCCCTTTGAATTAATCTATAAAACAACTCTGCTCCATATAAAATTATGTGTTTGTTTAATATCTCATTCATTACATTTTTTTCATCACGTTTAGTAAGCATTTCGTAAACACTTTCAAATCCAATTACTCTTTCTTCAAAAGGTAAATCGTAGTTTGACGCAATGTTATGAATAAATTTTTCATGAAACTCTACTTTATCTGTGCTATCTACAATTAATAAGATATCAATATCTCTCGGTTTATCAGATTCTACTGTTGAACCAAACATAAGCAAAATAAAACTATCTTCCTTGATTTTATTAGTGATTTCTTCTATAAATAGATTAATATCTTTGAATTTGCTTTTACTTAGTAAATCATCTCTTCTTAAATATTCAACAAAAGCAAGAGTCTCATGATGGATTTTATAATTTAAACTAAGAGTTTTATGTTTATCTTGTTGAATAATATTCTTTTCTATTAATGGCTGTATTGCTCTATGGGTAAGAGAGACATGCATTTTCAGTCTTCTTGCAACTTCTCTCAAAGTAAATGATTCAGTAATGTGTCCAACAAATATTTGCAATACTTTTACTGTTGATTTATTAATATACATCTGTTCACCTTTATATGAACAATTGTTCACTCTAAAGTATATAAAGGTTTCGCTTTTAAGACGGTTTTCTCACCACTATATTCTTTTAGAAAAAGAACCAAAAAGCCCCTCTCTCGTCCTTCGGACATATTCACTCGCTACGCTTGAATTTATCAGTAATCCAAAAACTCTAAAATTTTCCTTCGGAACGTTGCACTAAATTTTAGGTCTTCCCTTTGGTCAGACGAATATAACAGCAAATATGCGGAAAATTTCCTGCGGAAATTATTCCCAAATCGGGCTACGCCCGACTTCGCATATTTGCATATGTTATACGACATATTACTCGGGAGCCACTTGAAGCAAACCTTAAATCTTTTTATCTCTGTAACAAACGGGCATTTTTTTATGACGGGAAGAAATATTATCAGATGTTTAAATCAACTTCCTTTCTTTTGCCAAATAGATCATAGATTAATTTATACTTCTTTTTCTGCATCTCTAAAGATAACGACCAGATTGACCTTATCCCATATTTAT
>JAIWAJ010000015.1:0-13250 GCA_048634435.1 Methanosarcinales archaeon | reverse complement strand
AGAAAAAATTAAGACAGAGATATCAGGTCTTGATGAAATTCTTGACGGAGGTATCCCAAAGGGAAACGAAGTCCTGATAGCAGGCCCGGCAGGTTCCGGCAAAACCATATTCTCCCTGGAGTTTCTCTATAAAGGCGCAATCAAAGGCGAAAAAGGTCTCTATATCTCATTTGAAGAGAGCGAGAAAGTAATTATCAGAAACATATCTGAATTTGGCATGGACCTGCCAAAGTATCTGGACAACAATAGTATCCGTATCATCAAATACGATCCTTACAGATTCGAAAACCTGACAGAACTCTTGTCCATGAACATCAAAGAAACCGGCGCAACAAGAGTAGTCATCGATTCCATAACAGCAATAAATCTCTACATACAGGATGCAAAAGACATACGCCGGACACTTGTCGAGATACAATCGATATTAAGGGACAATAATTGCACTGCCTTTCTTATCTCAGAAATGCCATCCGAAAATAACAAAATGATAAGCAGGTTCGGTGTTGAGGAATTCGTCTCAGATGGAATCATCATATTATATTACACGCAGGTAAGCTCAGAATATTCCAGATCAATACTGGTATGGAAAATGAGAGGATCCACCCACTCCAGAAAAATACATCCATTTAAAATATCAAAAGAGGGTATCGTAATCTATCCGCGGGAAGAGTCCCTGATAAAACTCTAAAAGAGCTGTAAGTGATAAGAATGCTAAAAAAAAAAAGAACCATCACGAATATGACCCTTCAGTATCTGAGTTAAAATCGTTTCTGCACTCAAAAGGGTTGCTGGATGAAAAAAAAAGCCATTCTACGCTATTATCCACCCTAAGTTCCAAAACACTTTCACTCATAGATTCAGTATTAAACATGAAGCACATAAGCGGTTACAAAGCATTTTCAAATGCACTATTTACAGGTCTCAGCAAAAAAATGACTGCATATTTCGAGCCACTCAAAAATGCTCTGGAACTCTCGGATATCAATATACTACCGAACACATACCTTACACTATCTCTATCCTCGTCCTTTCTTGCAGCCGTCGCCTCGATCGCGGTCATAGTTTACGAAAGCATACTCATCAGAATGAATCCTGTTGCTCTTGCTATGAGCCTCCTCTTTGTACCCGCCGTATCTTTCTTAATAGTATTTTCCATATTTTACATGTACCCCTTCCAGAAAGTTCATCAAAAAACACTAAACATTAACACTAACCTGCCATTCGCCATCAACCATATGGCTGCCATCGCCTCTGCCGGGGTCCCGCCAGTAAAGTGCTTTGAAATGCTGGCTGAATTCAAAGAATATGGGGACATATCAAACGAAGCAAAGAATATAGTGCGCAGAGTAAATGCATTCGGCGAAGACATCACACAATCCATAAAATATGTCGCACAGCGGACACCCTCAAGGGATCTCAAAGACTTGCTTTACGGAATACTATCAGTCATTGAAAGCGGCGGCAACCTCAAGGACTACCTGAACGAAATGGCCCAGTTGGCATTATTTAACTATAAGCTCTCAAGAAAAAAATATATCCATTCCTTATCCACCTACGCGGACATCTATACTGCTATCCTGATAGCAGCACCACTATTTTTAGTATCCATCCTCTCCGTCATGAGCATTGTACCTGGACAGGGGCTCGGAGGAATTTCAATCATCTACTTCATGACCATCGGGATATATGTTATCATACCCGTACTAAATCTTGCATTTTTAATATTCATTACTTACACACAACCTGAAATTTGATGTATCATGACACTTAAAAACATATACGAGGAAAACAAAGAGCCGGTCACTGTAATCCTGTCAGTGTTATCAGGAACCATCCTGGTCCTGATAAACGTACTATTCATAGGGAAAAAAAGCGATTTGCCGGTAGATAACGATTTTCTGTTCACAACCATTAACATTATCGCTGTAGGAGTCATATGCCTGCCTATTGCGATAGTATACTACAAAAGATACAAGCAGGTGCAGGCTTTTGAAGAAGCATACCCCGACTTTCTAAGGACAATCGTTGAAGGCCTGAACGGCGGTATGTCACTCCCGCTCGCAATCAGCTATGCTTCACAAAGCAACTACGGTATCCTGACACCGCACGTGAGGAAACTGGTCGCTCAAATGTCATGGGGCATTAATTTCGAAAATGCCCTGGAAAACTTTGCTTCTTCCCTGGACAGTCCCGTCATTACCAGATCAGTATCCACAATAATAGAATGCCACAGGTCCGGCGGAAACATTGCAGACGTCCTGAGTGCCGTAAGCGGATCCCTCATTGAAATCGAAAAAATCCGCCGGGAACGCTCAATGATGATATCAGGCCAGATGATGACAGGATATATCATATTTTTTGTTTTCATTGTGGTGATGATTGGTATAAGAGAATTCCTGCTGCAGGGCTTCGACATGGGCACGGATTCAGACAGCGAAATGTTTTTAAGGGGACCCACAGTTACCGAGGATATGTTAGATAATTATGGAAAGATGTTCACACATCTTGCAATAATACAGGGATTTTTCGCAGGACTTGTAATCGGAAAGCTCTCAGAAGGGCGGCTGAGCGCAGGTGCAAAACACGCGATAATTCTGGCATTGGTAGGCTACATGGCCCTGACACTCGCGCATGGCATTGTCGAGACACTGGGTCTCTAAACAACAACAGTAACAGCATCTCAGCACAGAATACTCAGGAATATCATAGGAAAGATATATATACTAGATTAGCCCAATATTTATGATATTATTCCTCTAAAATATTCAGGGAGTAGAAAAGCATGAAATATTTGAAAAAAAAAGGTGTAAGCCCGCTCATTGCAGCAGTCCTGTTGATTGCATTCACAATGGCTGTCGCCGCGATTCTAACGGCATGGATCGCCGGTTTCACACAGGAACACAAGGATCGCAGCGAGGCATTTGACGAAAAGATAACATGCGCATACTCAAACATTGAAGTTGACAGAGATTATGCAAAATGGGACGGAACCAACAAAGTATTTTATAGTTTCGTCTCAAATACCGGCGTTGACGCTATTACACTCACCAAAGTTGAGACTTGGGTAGACAATGATAAACAACTGCCAATCATACTAAACTCCAGCAATCTCGCCCTTACAAGCATTGATAAGAACGGATATCTTGAAATTTATGTAAATTTGAGCAAAGCATTCTCTGCCGGCGGCTCTAAACTTACCAAGATAAAATTTATCTCTGAATGCGACCCGGTATTCGACACTATCACAGAACCCCAAGGCAGCTGGAATTCATTCGTGTGGGTAGATAGCCCGGAAACCCGGCTAGCCAATGCATAGAATAAAACACAATAGCAGCTTATTCCTCAAAGAATATGAATATTTATGTATCGCAAGGGATTATCTCCATTGATTGCTGTAGTGCTTTTAATAGCTTTCACTCTGGCAATCGGCGGGTTCCTATCAAGCTGGCTTCAGGAAATCGTACATACACAAGCAGACACTGCTACTGAAAATGCCGATGCAGGGTGTATTTATGCAACATTTAATGCAGAGGACCCGACCTTCAATGCATCAGGCAACAGCAAACTGGTCTTTGATATAAGCAACACCGGCACTCGCGACGTTAATATAAAGCAAATAATAATCACTGCCATGAACATGAGCCGCCTCACCTATACAAGCCCCGAGAATTTTACAGGAACCGTCAGCGCTGGAGACAAAATGCCTGTAGTCTTAACAATCGACAGTGCCATAATCCCCAACATATCAAGAGTAAGAATAATTCCATACGACTGTCCTCAAAATGCAGACGAGATCAAAAGAGAAGAGATAACCCACTACAACTAACCCCTTTATTCTTTTATTCCAAGAACATCCAGCAATCCAACAATATTCTCCTTTGAAACATTACCACAAGACACCTTCTTCAGCGCACTCTTGGCATTAAACGCGATACTCAGACCCGCACCCTCAAGCATCATCCTGTCATTCGCACCATCACCGACAGCCGCCACCTGCTCACGCGCCAGACCATACTTCATCCTCAGCTCATCAAGAATTTCCCCTTTTCTTATCGCATCAATAATATCCCCCTCAACCTCTCCTGTCACCTTACAATCCCTTATGACGAGCTTATTGGCATATACATGATCAAAATGAAGCACCTCATTAAGCTTATCCGTAAAATACGTGAACCCGCCGCTCACAAGCGCAGTCTTGTAGCCCTGGCCCCTGAGCGCTCTCACAAGCTCCTCTGCCCCCGGCGTAAGCCTCAGGCTGTCATAAACCTCACAAAGAACTGACTCAGGAAGCCCACAAAGTAATCTCACTCTCCTTCTCAAAGACTCCTTGAAATCAATCTCCCCACTCATCGCCTGTTCAGTAAGCGCCTTCACCTCACTCCCCACACCCGCCCTCTTCGCAACCTCATCAATAATCTCAGCATCAACAATAGTAGAATCCATATCAAAAACCACAAGCCTCTTCTCGCGCTTAAACACATCCTCCCTCTGGAATATAACATCAATCCCCAGCGAATCTCCTCTATCCCTTAAGACATTTCTTACCTCTTTCGCGCCCTTTTTGCCAATATCAACCAGCATCTCAATAGTAATCAGCTTATCACGCGCAACAAGCTCCATCTTCAAAACATTCACATCCTCTTCAGACAGGCACTTAGCAACATCATAGACAATCCCAACCCTGTCTTTCGCAAGAATCGACAGAACATAATTATTCTTATGGGAAGAGCCCGCACATTCTGCCTCCAACCCATTCACGAGCCTATTCAACTCGATATTAAGAGAAAGCTCTTCCTTCAGGCCATGCAGCTTACTCTCAAGCTCACGATACGACACATCACTTCCTGCAAGATCAACAACCATAAACATAGCAAACATTTTATGTATCACACTATGCCCGATATCAATAATATTAACATTACTGCGCGCAAGCACACAAGAAACATCCAAAATAATCCCCGGCCTGTCCCTGCCCGATACATTAATCACAGCCCAGTCCTTCTTCCCCATAACATTAAGAGGAAAGCGCACAAATTTATATCTTACGAAAAAAAGCAAAAGAAAAAAGACAAAAACAAAACACAAGAACAAAAAGAAACCAAAAATGATAACAAAAAACAACAATCCACACAACATACAAGTGGGCGGGTGGGGGCTAGAGGACGGATATCACAAACGCACTAAGGGGGAATACCATAAAATACAAGAAATACAAGAACAAAAACACTATACCCTATACCTCAACAAAAAACCAAAAAAATCCAAAGCGACACTAAGGCCGCATCCTCTTGATATTATAATAAGTCACATCATTCTCTTCATCAACCACAGCAAGAAGCGCACGCGCACGAATATTCTGGCTAAGCCTCACATACCTCGACCATTCCTGGTAACTCATAGTATGATTCTCAGGAACCGCATGAACATTATATTTCGTATGGTCCTTCGCCTCTTTCGCACCCTCCTTGTAAGGGTTGACTCCCCTGTCATACACCCGAAAATGCGTACCGAACTTGAACCCTGACTTCACAATGAACCCGCGGCCTCGAAGATCCCGATAGACAGTATACTTCTGCGCAAACTCCGTATCCACCTTCACGCACATATTATAAAACAACTTAACATCAATCTTCTTGCCCTTCACCCTGACCTCGAGAAACCCGCGCTCAAAAAGAAGCATTGCCTCCTCAAGACTGAGCTGCAGGCACGAGACATCCTCAATATCAATCCACTTGCCGAAAAACTTCTCAGCATACACAGACTCTGCCTGCCCCTTATCCCAGACAACCACCTTGCTCTCAACAAAATCACCTCGAGCCATCGGCGCCTTCTTCTGCCCCAAAGGGACATCATCCGCTTTCTTTTCACTTTTCTTAGCCATAATACCACACAACAATAATAACAGATACAATCAAACGCACATGCTTTAAATACCTATTGGTTCACACCCTTTATAAATCACAAATCAAGCTTAGTCACATCATCAGCAATCATATCCACACAAAGTCCCTCTGCATCCTCCCTCGAAAGAACCCCGCTCAAAACAACAGCGCACACAGAACCTGCACTTTTTGCCATCAAAACATCATTCCTCGCATCCCCCACATAGACAATCTGCGCAGCCGGCACCTTAAAATACCGGGAAGCCTTCAAAATCATCTCAGGATGCGGCTTCCCCTCCTTCACATCATCCACACCAATCAGCAGCCCGAAACACTTCCTGATTCCAAGGCCAGACACCCACTTTTCCAAAACATAATGACTATTCCCAGAAGCAATCCCAAGCTCATAACCCTTCTCTTTTAACCCGAGAAGAAATTCAAAAAGCCCGTCTATCTTCTCACATGACTCGAGAAACCCCTCATCTTCAAACCCCTTCCTAAGCCTCTCCCCAAGCTTCTTCTTGACCTCCGGTGTCCTCTGCTCCTCATCCAGAAGCTCATGAATAATAATCTTATAATGCTTGCCAAAATGCTTCGTTATCTCAGCATCACCTACATTAAGCGCAACACCCTGCTCATCAAACGTATCCCTCATATTGCGCAGATGACAATGATTAGACCTCACAAGCACCCCGTCAAAATCAAACAAAATAAGTTTTCGCATAAAAAGTCACTTCTTTATCAAAAAAATGGGACGGGCGTGACTTGAACACGCGACAACTAGATCTTCAGTCTAGCGCTCTTCCAGCTGAGCTACCGTCCCGCTCCGATTACAACACCATTAACCAGTTAGTTTTATATACTTTTCTTAACAGCCGCACTCCAAAAAAAGCATCACTCTACATGCTCTCTATCTTTCGCTTCAACTCCAGAAGAAACCTCTTCGCATCCTCTGTATACTCATCAGGGGACCACGGAGCAAATTTCTTATGCGTCCCCTCATCATAGGGCCCCTCGATAATCTCAAGCATAACAGAACCGCGCCCAAGAGAAACCATAGAATGCCACGTACCTTTCGGTATCGAAACAACATTATCAACTGACGAAGAATCACTCACAACAATCTCCACGACAGCCCCAGTATCATCATAAGAGACAACAGCAATCCTACCACAAACCGCCTGCACAATCTCAAGCTTATCAGGACTCTCATGCTTATGAGGCCCCACATAACTATCAGGCTCTAAAGCATTAAGCATAACCTGCACCCTGTCCGCCGGCTTGGAAAACGAATGAGCATACCGTCTTCGCGCAGACTCGCGCGCTTTTCCCTTCAACTCCGAAAGAAGCTCCTCCCCGTACAATCTACGCAGCATACAGATAAATTGCCCCGCAATATTTTAAAAGATACCCGGACAGTAAGTATAAACAATGGAAAACCACACATCAAAATCAATAATAGCCCAAGAAAGCACAGAACTATCCGAAAAAACAATAGTCTTATGCATCACAGGCTCAGTCGCCGCAGTAAAATCCCCAGAACTTGCGCGCACCCTCATGAGAAAAGGCGCAGAAGTAATCCCTGTAATGACCAGAAGCGCAAAAAAAATAATCCACCCGAACCTCATGGAATGGGCAACAGGAAACCCCTGCATAACCGGACTCACAGGCAAAATCGAACACGTACAATACTGCGGCAGACACGACAAAAAAGCAGACCTTCTGGTAATCGCCCCCGCAACATCCAACACAATCTCAAAAATAGCGAACGGCATCGACGACACAACAGTCACGACCTTCACAGCAACAGCCATAGGCTCAAAAATCCCCATTATAATCGTACCCGCCATGCACGAATCAATGTACACAAACCCGATAATCAAAAAAAACATAGAGACCCTGGAAAAACAAGGCATCACCTTCATAGAGCCGGACATAAAGGAAAACAAAGCCTGCCTGAAACCAACCTCATACATCGCAAAAGCCATCGAAAGCGCATTCAAAAAAAAAGACCTGGAAAACAAGAAAATACTGATCACAGCAGGTCCCACAATAGAATACATTGACCCCGTAAGAATCATCACAAACCCCGGCTCAGGAAAAACAGGCATCTACCTTGCACAGGCAGCACAAGAGCGCGGCGCACAGGTAACACTAATAATCGCAAACAAAGACCCAAAAGACAGCACCGGAAAAACAATACAGGTAAAAACAACAAAAGACATGTACGACGCAGTAAAATCCAGCCTAAAAGACACAGACATCCTCATCCACACAGCATCAGTCTCAGACTTCACATTCGACCAATCAAAACAAAAACTCCCGACAAAAAACAAACTCACCTTGTCTCTGAAACCCACAATAAAAATCCTCGACAAGATAAGAGCCCTGAAAAAAGACATCTTCCTCGTAGGATTCAAAGCAGAATACTCAGTCTCAAAAGAAACCCTAATAAAAAGAGCAGAAGATAAACTAAAAAAAGCCCGCGCAGATATGATAGTAGCAAACGACGTATCTCAAGAAGGATGCGGCTTCGCAACAGACGAAAACAGGATAATAATAATCAGCAAAAAAGGCAAACTAACCGAAACAAAAAAAGCGCACAAAAAAGAGCTCGCAAACCTCCTCCTCGACAGGATTCTTGAAGATATACCCAACTAAAACCCTGACTTCTTAGCCTTCATCAACTCATGCACAGCAATCACAAACATAGAATGGCTCCACGAAAGCGGCCTGACCGACTGCTGAAACTTATTCTTGAACAACTGCTCAGGAAAATAAGAACCATCAACCCGACCAAGAACAGAATTTATGCACTCCTCAGCCGCACGAACATCCCCAACCCGGGAATAATAAACAGAAAGCCAGAAACCCAAAAGCGGCCAAACGCCAGCGCCCTTTTTCCTGTGCACGCCCCCCCCGTACATCCACCCGTCATACTCATCCCCTTCATACCTCATGATACCCCCATCAACACAAAGACAGTCAACTATCTTCTTAACAGTATTCCCCACAATCCTCTCACCCGGCCCATAAACCTCAAAAGGATAAACAACCCCAAGCAAAGACGCATCAATCCTCTCATCATTAATATCTCCAAACGACCTGTACAGGCGCGACTTACCCTGAAAATGCCCCTTTAACACAGACTCCATCTCAGAAGCTGTGCGCATCCACCTATCACACGGAACCATCTCATGCGCACACTTCAGCCCGGCAATACACGCCGCAAGCGAATAAGTGAAATTCTCCCGATAATCAGGAAAACAAAACCTTTCCTCCCACAAATCATTGGTAACCCTTCTGAAATGATCCTTATCCCACACCCGGCAAAGCCCGTCCGCCGCTTTCTCAACAAGCCCCCGGAACCTGTCAACAGCAAGCCCACGCGCACGCACATGATGACAGACCGCAAAAAGCACAGACCCCGTCTGGTCCGGCTGAAAATTAAAAAGCGCCCTCCTCCCGTTAACATAATACTTCTCAAAAAACAAGCCGGAACTCTTAAACCCCTCAGCTCTCCCGCACCACTTAAAGAAATTCTCCTGAACAGAACCGGCACCCGACTTCCCGCAACCCTCATCAGGCAAATCAAGCGCAACACAAGCAAAAGCCGCATCGCGGGGCCAGACATACCTGTAATTCTTAGCCTCTTTAGGATAAGCCGGATGCTTGGGATTAGCAGCAATAATGGCGCCATTCTTCTGCGCACAATCAACAATCACATCCCGGGACACGCGAAGAAGCCTTCCAACCCTCTTCATGTCAAGCATACTTTATCTATAGCACCAATCATTATTAAATTTGCTAAAAAACCCATTGCACGTCAACAAACTCACGAGTCATCAACCAGTTCCAAAAATTCAGAAGCAGTCAATATTCTGACATTCTCAAACTCTCCAAGTTCCAGCAAATGTTCGTCTCCAGACACAAGAAAATCACTTCCACTCACTATCGCAGATTCCAAAATAGCATCATCATCCTAGTCATCCTGAACAACCCGGACATTTCCGGAAATATCTACAACAGTAGCAACACTATAAACAATAGCCATGAATTTCAACCTCTGCTCTTCATTAAACTTAAACTTTGGATAAGCTAAAACTCTGGCTAATTCCCGCAACTGTTCTCGACAAACAACAAGCTCAAACTCTCCATCCAATATTCTCTCAAATATGATTTTTGGCTTACCGCACCAGCCAAAAGCCGAAACAAGAATATTCGTATCCAAAACTACTTTTTCCTTGCCCATTTAACAGCCTCTAAAACATCTTTCTCAGAAACATTTTGCTCCTTAAACTGCAACTCTATTTCTTTCGATAATTTCGCAAACTCCTGCTTCACATCAGGCATCTTCACTCTTTTAAACAATATCCCTTCCTTCACAGGAAAAGAAATAAACCTGTCCCCTGCCTCAAAATGCTCCAGCTCACGAATATACTGGGGAACAACAAGCTGCCCCTTTGGGCTCATCTTAACAAGTTCAGTATCCATTTCAAAACCTCCAACAGATTAGTTAAACTGTTAAACTATTTAACCATCAAACTATTTAAATCAAACGCAATAAAACAACAAGATATAAAAAAATCATACCCCAAACTAAACCAGAGGTGAAAATCATGAAAAACACAATCGAAAACCTGACCAAAGCATTCATTGGCGAAAGCCAGGCAAGAAACCGCTACACTTTTTATGCAAAAATCGCGCAAAAAGAAGGATTTGAGCAGATAGCAGAAATCTTCCTTCTCAGCGCCGACAACGAAAGAGAGCACGCAAAGTGGCTCTTTAGATTAATCAACGAGCTGAAAAAGAAAACAGATGAGGCTCTGGACGAAATCAAAGTTGAAGCTGCAGCGCCAACAGTCCTTGGAAGCACAAAAGAGAACCTGAAAGCATCCATTGCAGGAGAGAACTACGAATACACAAAGATGTACCCTGGATTTGCAGATACTGCAGAAAAAGAAGGTCTGCCTGAAATCGCCGTGAGGCTGAGAGCAATTGCCAAAGCAGAACAGCATCACGAAGAAAGATACAAAAAACTGCTAAAAGAGATTGAAGCCAGCACACTCTTCAAAAAAGAAAAAAAAGTTTACTGGGTATGCAGAAAATGCGGATACATACACGAAGGCGAAGAACCCCCCGAAAAATGCCCCTCATGCGACCACCCGGAAAGCTACTTTGAATTAAAATGCGAACAATACTAGAGGCGATCAAAATGATTGGAAAACTACCGGATGACGTATTAAACACTGTATTGGAAACAATCCCTCTCGAGTTCTCGGTTCTCGACGAAAACGACAAGGTTTTAGCCTGGAACAGGCACGAAACAAGGCTCTTCAAAAGGCCTGCCGGGATAATCGGGAGAGACGTCCGCGACTGCCACCCGAAAAAAAGTCTCGACAAGGTTGAGCAGATATTAAAAGAGATGAAAGAAGGAAAACGAGACAAAGCCCGCTTTTGGATAGACCTGCCTATTGGCGAAAACAAAGAAAAACACAAGATCCTGATACAATACTTTGCCCTGAGAGACAAAGACAACAAATATCTTGGCTGTCTCGAAGCAACCCAGGACATTAGCGGCATCCAGAAGATAACAGGAGAAAAGAGACTCATGGATTAGGGGGTTAAAAAATGACAGAAAAAAGACAAATCTACAAATGCAGCATCTGCGGAAACATCGTCGAGGTACTGCACACAGGCGCAGGACAGCTCGTCTGCTGCGGAAAGCCAATGGAGCTGCAGCATGAAAAGACAGATGATGCAGGCCAGGAAAAGCATGCCCCAGTAATCGAAAAAACAGAAACAGGAATAAAAGTAAAAGTTGGCTCTGTCCCGCACCCGATGGAAGAGAACCATTACATTGAATGGATTGAAATTGCCGCCGATGGCACTCTTTACAGAAAATTCATGAAACCAGGCAGCAGCCCGGAAGCGGTCTTCGAAATAAAAGCAGAAAAAACAGAAGCAAGAATATACTGCAATCTCCACGGCCTGTGGAAATCATAACACTCTTTGGGCGCCACATCCCCACTCCAACAACAACGCAATTATTTAAAAAGATACACTCAAAATATCTAAACAGTGAAACAAATGTGGCTGCAGCTAAAAATGTATCTTGTCATGGGCGCTTTCTTCGCAATAATCTACTCCCTGTTCGTTGTCGCAGGCACCTATCTTGGAGTAGGCAGCTTCATGCTCTACGGCATCCTTGCAACAGTAATGATGCTCATCCAGTACATGCTCGGTCCAAGAATAGTAAACTGGTCAATGCGCGTCCACTACGTAACAGAACAGGAAGAACCGGAACTCCATAGAATGGTCGCCGAACTCGCAAGAAAAGCAAAGATTCCGAAACCCAGGATAGGCATCTCAAAAATGCCGATCCCAAACGCATTCGCTTTCGGCAGGTGGACAAAAGACGCAAGAGTATGCATAACAGAACAAATTAGAAACCTCCTCACAGAAGAAGAGCTAAAAGCAGTACTGGGCCACGAGATATCCCACATAAAGCACAAAGACGTACTGATCATAACCCTCATAAGCATAGTTCCCACAATCGCATGGTACATGGCATGGAACTTCATGTTCTCAAGAAACCGCGAAGGCAACAGCAACTTCGCAATAGGAATCGCCGCATTCGGAATCTACTTCCTGACAAACCTCCTGGTCCTGTACGCATCAAGAATAAGAGAATACGCAGCAGACCAGGGCAGCGTAAAACTGGGCAGCCGTCCAAGCACAATGGCATCAGCCCTCTTCAAGTTAGTCTACGGCAGCGCAAAAGTCCCGAAAGATGTGCTAAAACAGACAGAAGGCATGAAAGCCTTCTTCGCAAACGACCCCTCGCGCGCAATGCGCGAATTCCGCGAACTAAAAGAGCTTGATGTAGACGGCAGCGGCTCAATAGACGATTCCGAGCTTTTAAGGGTAAGGACCAAGAAAGTAAAGATCAAAGGCGCAGACAAGCTAATGGAAATGATGAGCACCCATCCGAATATGGTAAAGCGCATCCAGGCCCTCTCCAAGTTGAATTAAAATACAAAACTACAAATCTCGAGAAAGATTTATAAAAAGGAAAAGGTTAATAATTCTAAAAGTTAAGAATATATATTTTTATACACGGGAAACAAAATGTTAAATGCAATTAAAAAAAAGCTCATGTCCAAAGCCATAAGAGCAGATATTAGTACTGAAAGAGTTGAGGAAATACTTGACTTTATTGAAAAAAGAATAAATTGTAAACAAATACGCTCTTCATTTATTTCTAATCCTTATAATAGCTATGGAACTGCTAGATTCGAGAGCGGATATATTTGTATAGACATTTTGCTCCCGAAGTATATTTTTGGAGTGATATTTAGTCAAAAC
>JAIWAJ010000014.1:0-13303 GCA_048634435.1 Methanosarcinales archaeon | reverse complement strand
CGGAAAAGAGAATTTCTAAGATCTGAAACAATGATTCGGAGGCTGGGGCTTTTTGGGGTACCTTGCCCAGACGTTTTTGTAAATCTAAATAGGCATTCGCTATATGACCCATGGGTAACCTTTGTTCTCAAGATATTTAAAGGGAAGGTAGGAAAACGTCATCCTACCGATTGATTTTTACATCCATTTTCACTAAAGATAATGGGGGAGTAAGGGATGATTGAAGCTTTTTTAGTTGCCGATTCGAACGGGATACCTGTCTATAAGGCCCATTTCGGTAATTGGGAATTTGATGATACTCTTTTATTGGGTTTTTTCGCTGCATTAAAAACATTTGCCCAAACTCTTACCGTGACAGAAAAGATGGATAAACACGGGCGGTTTTCCCCGCAAAATTCCTCCACCTCTTCTGAAATCAAATGCATTCATCTCGGTCCTCATTTGCTGACATTTGATCAGGTCACCTTTGACCATTTAGGGACGATTGACGTGTTGGTTATGTCCCGATTCATCGATCCTGCTACTGCCCAAGCTTTTTTGGAAGAAATTACCGAGAATTTCATGATTTTTCAGTGAATATTTTACATATCATCCCTTCTTGGCGGGGACACAAACAAATACCACTTTTCCATGCCTTCAAGTTCATCCATGATTCTTTTAACTACTGCCTTCTTTGGATCTGGCAGAAGCGTCACTCTCTTTTTCAGGTCATCAAAATTCTCAAAAGGCATTCTCTTTCTCTCATCCAGTATCTGCCACATATGCTTTTTGCCGATACTCGGCAGGAGTTCCAGTTGGTGCTGCTTTGTTGTAACAGAACCCGCGTTGTTAAAAAAATCCATAATCTTTTTTTCATTTTTGTCTATCAGCAACTCAATCGCAAATTTTAGCTCAGAGTGAGCTGTAGCAGTCAGTTTCACAGGCTCAACCCGTCCTACAATCGATTTGACCTGGTCTCTTTTACCCGGACCGATATACACCCGATCCTGGCTTTTTAAGACTACTTCTTCTCTTGGAATTATTTCCAGCAGGTTAAAATGCTCTTCACCCAATACCTGGGCAACCGGAACAGACCTTGATTGCCCGGGATGGCCATGTATCAGGAAATCAAGCACAATACACCAATCATCTTTCATAATAATCACTTTTTCTTCTCTTTTGGTCTTACTTTCTTTATGATTTTTGCAATTTCTGCGATTTTATCCTTTTCAAGTTTTACTCTCTCCTTCATAAACAATGTATTTATTTCATTCTCGTCTTTAGGCAGCAGACTTATTAATGCAACCAGTTGATGCTCTTTTAAACCCTCTATTTTGGAGAGCTCTTCTGTTGCTGATTTGGCATCCTTTTTATTTAGCATAGTCCGTGTTCTCAGGTACTCCAGCGTGATTTTTTGCTCATATCCTGGCTCCTTTTCCTTTTCCATTTTAGATAATATCTCTTTTGCTTCTCCATATGCGATTGGTTTTGTATCAATAATTTTCATTGCATTTCACCTGTAAAATATCAATTAAACGGCTTTATGTGCTCTGTTGCTGAAATCAGGGTTTTTGGCTTGTTTTTGTCTTTTATTGATATGAGGTATGCTCTTCCTCTCTTTTCAATGACCTTGCCGATGACGCCCTGGTAGCGCGGGTGAGGCATGCCGTTCTGAAATGATGGTTCAATATTCACCACAACCTGCGCTCCCACTTCTACTTCTTTGAGCCTTTTTGTTATCGTCACTTTTTTTCTGCTTTTTTCCTTAAGCGTTCTTCTTGTCTTGTTTCGAAATCCTCTTGATCGTCTCATTTTATTCACCATTTTTATTGTATCACAAATTATTCCAAGCAATAAAAAGCTTGAAATACTTCGACTTCACCTATATTTCATGACTATATAATTATATGTTACTTTTTTGCATATTGCAGATTTATACCTACAAATATTTCAATCATGCTTCTCCATATGTATTCATCCAGAAACATTATAAATCTTGCGGAAAAAGTATACTTTAGAGGTGCAATAAAAATGGAAAATGAAAAAACATATGGAAATATTACAATTAAAGTCAGGAAAAAGAAAGAAGATGCTACTCTAAGCAAAGTAAGAGACCTTCTTTCAAATGAGAGCGGGACTTATACGATTGAAGCTAAAGTCAATAAGATTATCCAGACGCGCGGTCCGACAATATTCAAGGTCATGGATGAGACCGCCAATGCAGACATAGCTGGTTTTGTGTCGCCAGGTGAGCGCGCATTTCCTGAAATTGAAGAAAATGACTCTATATGCGCAAAAGTCACAATCCGGATAAGAGACGGCAAAAAAAGAATAAACATCACCGAATTATCAAAAATACAAGACCTTTCACTGGAACTGGACAAGATGGTGGATACTGCAAATGAACCGGAAACCACAGGCATTCACTTCACAATAAAAAGCCCGGTGCTTGATGCGCTGAAGGACAAATTCAGGAGCGCATCCGCCTTAATCAAAAAGTCAATCTATGAGGGGCGGCAGATACTGATACGGCATCATGCGGATATGGACGGCTACGCAGGCGCAATCGCACTTGAAAAGGCAATCCTGCCGATGATAGAAAAAAGGTTTGGAGAGCGTGACAAATGGTTCTGTTTTGACAGGTCCCCCTCTACAACACCCTTTTATGAATACAAGGATGTCTTAAAAGACCTCGCGTTTGCAAAAAAGAACATTGAGAGGTTTGGCAAACTTGAGCCCCTTGTGATACTGGTAGACAACGGCTCAACAGAAGAAGACCTCTTAAGCATACGAAAAGCAAAAATATACAACATCCCGATAATCGTTGTGGATCATCATTTCACTAAAGTGGAAAGCGGAAAATCAGTAGTCGATCCCTATATTAATGTCCATATCAACCCCTATCTAAAAGGAGGCGACAAGAACCTCACCGCAGGCATGCTTGCATACGAATTGTCAAGAATAATCAACCCTGCAGTCGATGATATGAAAATACTGCCTGCTCTCGCTGGAATAGGCGACAAGTCAAAAGGCCCGGAATTTGAAGAATACCTGAAGAATTCCAAAAAAGATAAAAGCCACCTGAAAAAGATAGCAACATGCGTTGATTACGAAGCAAGTTACCTGAAATTCATGCAGGATTCAGGTCTTGTGTATGATCTGATACTTGAAGATGAGAAAAATGCGGCGCTTGTAAATCTTCTCTATGAGGACATTCAGGAGAAAATAAATGCGCAGAGTAAAGCATTGCTAAAATATGTGAACGAGGAGACACTGAAAAACGGTGTGGTTGCTGCGCTTATAGACATAACCAAGTCAACGCAGAGAGGTGATTTTCCCGGACCCGGCAAATCAGCTGGCATTCTGAATGATGAGCTTAATCAGAAGCATGGAAAAAAGAAGCTTGTGACTATCGGCTACGGTCCGGATTTCATAACAATGCGCTCTAATGATGCCTGTGAGAAGATTGGGTTTAATGTCAATGTTTTTGTTGCGCGGCTTGCAGAGGATATCCCGCACGGGATGGTTTCTGGCGGTGGTCACGAAGTTGCGGGGTCGATTAAGTTTGTCGAGAGCGCGAAGGATGAGGTTCTGGGGAAGCTGGTTGGGTATATTGAGGAACTGAAATAAAAAAAATCGCCTGAAATCCGCTATCCCAATCAGAGCAAGCTCTAGGGTATTACGCGGATTTCCGAGACGGCGATTTTTAGTCTTCCCGAGTGAATTAATAATCGCAGCAAGCTGCGGGGTACTAGACCCACTCGGGAATAAAGAAATTGTCTCTCAAAGATACGATTTATCTGAAAATACCCGGATCTGTGTGGTCTGAACTGGACTCAGACAGTTCCGGATAAATTATATATATCTCGTCAACTATTATTTACATTGTTAAGCGCTGATACAAGGAGTATATAGCTCATCGAGAGACTGGTATGATGTTTGGAAAAAAAGAGAATTCTGGGGAAGCTGTATCAACTGATAGTGAACAGTCCAATATCCAAAAAAAGTGTCATGAATCAGATATTGAAAAAAATATTCTTGTTCTGGAAGATTCCATTGGCAAACTCAAAGGAGACTTTGCTACAGCAGCAGAGATAAAAAATATAAAAGAATCATTAGCAGCGCTGTCGCAAATTAAAGATAAATTGCGCGAAATAGAAGATTTGGAACTGATAACAAAGCTAGAGGCAATACAGACCCAGGATGATGTGCACAATCTTACAGATGGCATAGGATCCCTGAAGACAAAAGTTGATTTGCTTTCAGGCGCCATAAAGCTGATCAGCACAAAGATTACAGAAACCCCAAAGCTTGCTGACCCGGACACAAAAGATGGTGCTGCAAATATTGAAAAGATGACATTGTCACTAAAGTCAGATGTTGATTCACTCAAAAAAAGACTTGATAGCGGGACATCCGGGAGCCCAAAAGCCGGTCCAGCAGATAGTGCCAGTCATGCAGAGATTGACGCGCTCAAAAAAGAAGTCACTTCACTTAAAACTGCAGTTGACAAAGCCGAAAACCTTGAGAAACACATTTATGATCTTGACAAGAAATTAGCCGGTGTCCAGTTGCCAAAAGAGTCTTTGAACAAATTAAGCAGCGAAAATGCATCCGGAGATTATCTGAAATATGTCCCGGTAATAAAAGAAAACATCTCGAAATTATACAAAGTATACAACAGGACCGAAAAAAGAGTAAATGATATCGAGAACAATATTAATGAAATCAAAGCATTGAAAAAGAATCCGGCAGCGCCAGTGCCGTCCGCTTTGAATGAGGCTGTTAAAAAAACAGTCGACCATGAACTAAAAGAAGTTCTTGAGAATATCAACATACTAACTGCAGACATCAGATCGCAGATTGCAGGCGAGATAGGGGAGCAGAACACTTTGATAGATACACTCAAAAAAGACTATGAAACCAGGATACATTCATTGGAATCAGAAATTGCCGGTGCTCAAAAGAAAAAGGCAAATGCAAAATCATATAATTATGAGGAGTTCGCTGAGTTCAGGGCAAGAATGTTGAATGAAATAAATCAGCTAAGAAAAGATACAAAAGAGTTCGAGAAGAGAATATCCTCTGGTGAACTTGAAAACATTGTAGACAATAAGCTCACTCTCCATGTCTCTAATCAGGATAAGATTGCAAAATCCCTGACATTATTGAACAGGAAAGTTGAGCAGAAGCATCTGGAGGTCAGTAAGAACACGCACGAAAAAATTAACACCTCAGTTAAGTCAGTAATGGAGAGGATTTCGCAAATCGAAAACGATATAACTCTGCTTAAAGACATGAAAGTGGACCTCGTAGACGACATTACAACAATATTGGACCACTCAGGGAAAGAAAAAGCAGACGCGAATATAAGCACCAAAAAGCTTGAAGAAAAGTATGATATAAAGTTCAAAGAACTAAAGGAAATGATTGAAAGAATTCATGAAACCGGCGCATCAGAAAGTATTGATGCAAAAGAGATAACAGCCCTGAGAAAAAGTATCGCTGCGATACAAAATGAGAAAGACACTTTCAGGCAGGAAATGGAGCAACTTGTAGGGATGAACCAGGCGAAGATCAATGCTCTTCGAAGCGAAAATAATGATTTAAAGAAGAAATTTGGCGAGACAGCGTCTGCAGAAGCATCTGTTGCAGACGAGATACAGAAGACATATGGGAGCAAATTCAAAGAACTTGCAGAAAAAATAGACGCAATCCAACATGAAAGCAGCGCATCCAAGGATGCTGAAATGCAGGATACTAAAGCACTGGCAAAAGGGATTCGCTCGATACAGTATGAAAACGAAATTTTAAAGCAGGAACTTGAGAAAATAAAAAGTTTATATTTTGAAATGCTGCAGCAGAAAGAAGAGATACCTGTGATAATCGAATAATTCTTAATTACTGGCTCCAGTATATGAAATCAAGCTCTTTCTGCGGATTTTTCGGAAGAATGGTCGGGTCTATAAATGTTGCAATACCAGGCCCGCTGTATTTGCCGTACGTTGTATTCCCTTCCATGCGATCGAAAAGCGTTGGACCGTGCTCATGTTCTATGAAACAGGTCGTTCCCTGATCCGTTAAGATATTATTTATCCATTCGTCAGTCTCATCACTCATTGCTGCAATGTACGAATTATCTGTATTGGAATATGCATCATTTGTATCAATGATTTTTGGAATTATAGCACCTGCAAGGTCATCGGACGTTTCAGATATTACACCCTTGAACTGATTTATATCAGACACACTGTAGTTCGAGATGTTATGTGTAACAAGAATTTTCTCCGCTCTCAGGGAAGCTGACAGCGAACCAATTCCACTGGAATCAGCTGATTTAAACACTTTGCCGACAGTCCAGTTGGTTGCATTGGTCTTTGACGTAAGCGCCTTCCCGTATGTTCCGGTTAAGTTGCATGGAATTATTGCCGTACTGAATACCAGATTGCTTCTGACAGTATTCAGGGGATCTTCAAATGAATTATAGTCTACAGTCACCTCTTGTATTGTATTCTTTTTCACACGGATTCTGGAGATCGGGTCATAAATATCCAGTTCATAAACAGTAATAAGTTCTATATCATATACGTCTACCTGCCTGATAGTGTAGTTTTTAAGAGATATTGTGCTACTTATCCCCATTTTATTTAGGATGTTGTGTATTGATACAGTCCAGTCATTAATTGTAGTGTTTTCCATTAACTGTAGCAGTGTTCCATTATATTCTCCTGTAGTGCTGACCTCGAATATAGTGGATTCAGTATTATTGATAAACGTCCCGTTGGTTACTGTAAAATCAATCAGGCTTAAGATTGCTCTTTTGGTTGCAATGTATGAACTTCTTGATAAGTCATCATTTATATCATTTAAAGTATTCTGCAACAGGCTACTTCTGATTTTCGAGGATATTTCAAGGCTGTTTTGAGACACAGAGTGTATGTTTATCAGCGTAGTCAACGATAGCATTATTATCAATGCGAACAGTGTATATGTAAATCCTTTTGGCATTTTATTACTTCCATATTTCCAGTTTTAGAATTGCAGGTCCCCACATCCATGGTATGTCAGTTACCTTTATTATGCGTATGTCTATATTTGTCTGGTCAAGTGCTATGTCAATCCTGTTGTCGCCTGTAACGTCAAGCTGCTGCAACAATAAGATTGCTGCACAATCTATCGAGTCATCGTGATCATAGGTTATTTGTGCACTCGAAAACTCGCAACTCTTTGTGCCATTATAGTCCGTAGGTATCTTTATCGTGGCATTCTTGCCATTGTATTGCTCTACATTCCATTCGCAGCCATCTGCTTTCGGCGATATCTTACTGTAGCTTGCAGTCCCTTTGATTTTGAGTGTGTAGATTACCTTGCTGTGAGGCGACCCGCCAGTGAAATATGTCTCATTAATACCTGTGTCTATTTGTACATAATTGGTCTGGTTTTGTCCAATCAGGGCAGGCGGCATGAAGATGATATATGGGTCACCTAATTTTGTGAATTTTTCCTGGTATGCGCTCAGGTTGTACACATTTATCCATCCGGATGCTTCATTTTTCATGTTAAGTACACTTGTCCAGAATTCCGATGAATACGATGTAGCTTTTGCATCAACCACTCCCCCCGAGGGCGGAATCCAGTATGAGCCGTTTTTCGGGCTCTCTACACTCAGATTACCGGATGTCTCGCCAAAGGTGAGGCTGTCAAATGTAAGTGAGATCTCGCCATAGTCTAAGTTCGCTGACGGAGTATAATTGTATTCAATATACGAATCAGGATAAAGTGTTGTGGATGTATACGTTCCACTGATATTCGCCCTCTGGGTATTGAAACTTATCATTGCACCTGCAACATCCTTATATATCTGTTTTAGTTCTTCTGCATCACCGCTCGCGCGAAACATGCCGCGCCCGCAGTCAGCAATACCCTGTAGTGTTGCATTATCTGCGCCACTGCCAAAGCCAACAGCATGAGATATTATCCCATAATTTTCATAAGCATCGCATGCAAAATCTATTGCCTGCTGTTTTGCGCCCCCTGCTGGACAAGCACCATAACAGACATCTGCTTCTCCATCGCTCATGACAAGCATTGCCTTGTTTCTTGAATCGTTAACAGCTTCAAGTTTTAGGTCGAATCGTACAACACTATCGCTATTATATAATTTGGCAGCAACAGTATTGTTGCCCTGCTTAAAGTATGACCTGTCAATAAGTTCTATGCGGTTCCAGTACTTAGCGCCGTGACTGGGTCCTGGATCTGCATCGATAAGCTGACCATTCAGGTATATGTCCGCCAGATCGTCTGAGACAACTTTCAGAATACCCCTGCCAACTTCACCCATACTATCTATTGTGAAATTTTTTCTGAAATAGTATCTGCTCGTCCCGTTTCTTATCTCCAAAAGTATATCATCAAACCTGAAAATGCCCCAATCATTGCCGTTATTTGCACTTAATTTTCCACCGACGTCAAGATAATATGTACCCGGCCCCGTAATCAATCTCGTTATATCTTGCGTTGTCGATGTTAAAGATATACTATCACTCGGATCATCTCTAAAATCTATTTCAGGGGTCGTATCGCCTCCTTCACTAGATTGTTCTGTTCCAAGATATGTTGTTGTGGTAGAGTTTGACCATTTTGCTTTTATCCATACTTCGTCAACTGCATTGAATATGCCTAGACTGCCATCCCATTCATACTTGAATGATAATCTTGCCATACCATTGTTGTAGAGTATGTCATAAAGTTCTTGAGTTATATTTATTTGAATGCCATATGCTCCAGAGCAGTCATTATTGTCACACCTATTTTTTTCAGGAGCACCAGTACCTGTATCAAACTCCAACATACTATTAACGACATCTTTATAATCGATATCATCATCATAATCATATGGCCCAATGCCATTTGAATCATTTTCTTTATCCCATCCATCATTGCCGTTATTCCAGCCAAATGTGTTGCCTGTTGAATTATATCCTGTCTCGAAGCTAACGGGGATTGTGCTTAGGTTGTCGTCCCAGAGATCCGCATAAGCGATGATTCCTCCACTACCTCCGGTAGCAAGTGTGGTCGCTATAGGTATCGAGCCAACACCTGCACCGAAAACAGAATCATTTGTCTTCCATTCAGATTCGATAGCATAGTTGGATTCATACCATTTATTACCGTAGGTGTCGTCGGGAGGTGTAGCGTCCATGTAACTGTCATTATAGTACCATACAGTTCCATTATCCACGATTGTTGTCACATTGAGTGTTGCTTTGAGTATATCAATTGAGCTTTTTATGCCGCATGAAATACATGTTGTTCCCCCGTCATCCTTATATGAGTCAACCAGATTCTTTAACGTAGCATTATCATCTGTGAGATAAACCATGTCCCGAGTCGCAGTACTGTAGTTTACAAGTCCCACTCTTTGCCCTTTGGTCTCCAAGATTGTGTCTACAAACTCTTTGTCAGACTCTATTGCAACATTTATTCTATCCCGGTCACAGGGAGATGGTGCGTTACAGTCACATGGTCCTGCAACCGAATTGACATCACATGTAGCCATACTTCCAGAAACATCTGTTATAAGGACTACATCGCTTCCTGTGTCATAACCCGTCACGTTTTTTATGCCAAGGCGAATTGGGATTGTACTTTCACCCATTGCTCCGTAACTAAGCATTGATGAAAGTACTGTATTATTTATGTCAACATATTCTGTCTCATTCGTAAGCTTATCATACACTTTTGTCTTTCCAATGTACAAATATGTCGTATATGGATTATTGAGATGCAGATGAACATGCATTGAATTAAGAGCCCCAGGCACATAAAATGACGAATATAGGTTTATGAAACCGTTGATGCCTGGAAAGTCGTATCTTTCAGATACATTGCCGTTTTGTAGGTTTATCATGGTTGTGTCCATCTGCGATGTGTTGTAATCTATTTTTATGTATCCGCCGCCAATATAACTGTTTTGCATATCAGTGAAATTTATCTGGATTGTATTTTCATTTGCATTAAATAATGAATAATATGTTGAATTCATTGTCCAGTTGTTTGAATACATCGGAATTATAGAACTTATATTGTACATTCCAGCATAATTGCCATTTACACTCATAGTGAAATTGCTCCCTGCATCCATTTCAATATAGACATTGATTACGCTGCCGATTGCGTCCGGAAGTGCAAATGTTTTTGTGATATTTCCTTCGCCTACAAAGCCACCGAAATATATGAATTTTGCTGTATCTTTTGAGAGTATGTTGCTTATCGATATCCTTGTCGACGTCCCTTTTGTAGGCATGCCCTCATGAATCCCGGATATCATGCGCCTTGATGCAGAAAGCACGCTGTACTCCCCTTTTGGATCAGAGTATATTTCCCGATCATTAACATATAAGCCATAGTTATAACCCTCTGGAATTAATTCACCAACGTATATCTGTGTAAGTTGCCTGGCATAGCTCATTGATTCAGCTGAGTTCTCAGCCCATAACTCCCCAATGATATACACCAGGTCTTTGTCAAGATCACCTGTGCTTACGTTTGTGTCAGATATTATGTTGTTTCTAAGTGTTTCGTTTACATGACTAAATTCAATGTTTGATATTATTTTTATAGAATCTACAGATAGGGTGTTCGCCTGTTCAGATAAATATCGCTCAGACAATCTTGGTGCGCCTTGTGAGAATACGATCCCCGTAGCAATGAGTATTAGTGATATTGCCATCAAAGCATCCATTGTAAATATCAATCCTTTTTTTTGATTCATCTTAATCATTGTCCTTATTTATATATGTAAAACGTCATTATGCCTCTTTGAATATCCTGACCATTCCTCACCAGTATGAATCGTTTTACAGGTACAATATTTTCAGATTGTGCCGTCTCATTATTACCAAACGCAAGTTCAATGCCGTCTATGTCCATGCCCTCTATAGGGTCCCCACTATCGTCGCTGCCGTCAGGCAGATAGTATATTTTTCCGCTGCCATAATACCACAGGCATACCACGCATGTTCCAGAATGTCCACCACTTTCGACAATGGCTTTGTCGACATCAGATATATTATATCTGAATTTATGCGATTCAAAAGTTACGGTTTCGCCAACATCCTTTCCGACAAATAATATGTCTTTTTTAATTATGGTCCCGTTCTCATCTGAGTTGTCAGCCGCATCTCCGTCAGGTATTCCCGGGAAGTGATTTATCATCTGGGCGTTTTTTTTGTCTTTTATATCTATGAGTATTCCGCCACTGTCTACGAAATTTTTCAATGCTGCTTTATCTGCTGCATCTATGTCAAAGGAGTTTTCAGCTTCGATTATTACAGTGTCGTAGCTTGATAGATTGGACATCAGCATTGTGAACAGGCCTCTTTCGTTTGGCGGGGTTGCATCACTGGAATTGTACAATGTTCTCGCATTGTGTGAAGGTGTACCCGGTCCTGCCCAGTAGTAGTCCCACTCGTCATAGTAGTTTTCCAATAGTTGTTTGATTATGTTGTCGTTATTGTCTCTTGCAAAAACTGCTGCGGTGCCTGTTATTGCACCACTGACCTTTAATGATTTGCCATCCGGGTCTGTTATATTTACAAAGTATTCATATGAGCCAAGTCCAAGACACCTCTTCGAGTGATTGTATTCAAGCATCTTAAAGCTTATTATTTTGTCAGTATCCAGTATGTCTGTATTGTTCTCCTTCAGGCCCACCATTATGACATTTGTTGTGTTCCAGTTTTGCGGGACTCCCTGGGTATTCAGGAGTATGTCTGAAACATAAAGTACCTTCTTCTGCATTTGTTCTGCGTCATAGTATCGTGTTAACTTTTCGCATGAAGTGTTCCATAGCATAATACCCAAACCTAATATTACTGAAAATATTATTATGCTCATTATGAAATCAGGACTTAATACCTGTGATTTTCTGCTTTTACAGATTAGCATATATCAAACCGTCCCTGTTCTCTATATAATTGTCACCTGGCTGAATTGTTCCTGTTATGTTTGGCGTGATAATTGTAGTTGTGTATGTCTCTGTCGAATTTACTATTACGAGATTATCAGTTACTATCACACTGTATGTTCCCCCGACAATTGTGTCTGGAAGTGTAAAGTTTTTTGAGTAGCCTTCGCCGATGCTTGTTGCGATGTCTATCTCATATCCAATCCATTCTGAAATTTTCATGGATTCCATATTCCTTTTTTCTTTGATTGCACTGAAGTTACTCTGGAGGATTACCAGATAGATCGCTGAAAATACAATCAATGAATATGAAACTAACATAAGTAACTCAATGCCGGATTGACCTTTAAGATTCCTGATCCTAAGATTCGAATTTATCCTTGTAAGATTCATACATTTTGTTTGGCTTACATCGTATAAATAGATTTTGTGTCAATATACTGCACTTCTCTCTTACTCTATTTTCTCAGCGCAATTATTCAATTTAGGACTCCAGAAAGCATTCATACGCTCCCGGATGATAAACATATAATATTTTTGCAAGATAAGGTAAGGTAGTTCACAGAATATTACAGGCAGTGAGGTGTCCTTATGATACGTGAAAAATACACAAATGAAATCAAAATCGGCGAAGAAGTGAAAATCGCAGGCTGGGTCCATGACATACGCGATCTAGGCAAACTGATTTTTGTAACAGTCCGTGACCGCGAAGGCATTGTCCAGGTGACTGCAAAAGGCGGGGTAACTGACGATAAATTAATGAAGAAAATAAAAGCTCTTTCAAAAGAGTGGATAATCTCTATTGCCGGGAAAGCAGAAAAAAACGACAGAGCCCCCAACGGCTTCGAAATCAAGCCAAAAAGCATGGAAATCATCTCAGGATCAGACACCCCCCTCCCGATAGAAGTAACAGGAAGAATAGAAAGCAACCCGGGCGGCGGCGTGGCGGTTTCTTCTGCGGGCTTTTTCGAGGGAATGGGTTTTGATGTAGCCGCAACTGACGACATGCTCATTTCGATCTTCTTTATCCTTTTCCGGATAGATTCAACCTTATTTGCCAGATCATCTGCACTCTGTTTTAGCTTTTGCTCATAAATCTTCTGCTTACTATTGAGAGCATTATCAAGCGCCTTTCTATCAATCTTGGCGGAAGAAAGCGCCGATATATCTGCCTGCATTTTATTTAAATCATTTTTTGCCTTATCAAGTTTTTTTCCGAAATTTGCCAGGTTCTTATCAAGGGCTTTGATCCTGGATGCGGCATTTTTCAAATCCTTGCGGACAGGGCCTAACCCTTTCTCGATACCGGCTATTGCCCCTTTTAGTGTTTTATTATCGGCCTTTCTTGCTGATCTG
>JAIWAJ010000013.1:0-13647 GCA_048634435.1 Methanosarcinales archaeon | reverse complement strand
GACTTTTACCCTTAATTACTAATGCTTCTTTTGCTCCTTCATCTACTGTTATTTTACCTTTCATTCGAGCCCCAAAAGCAATCCATCTCTTTTTTCCCACTATTTTAATATTCTTAGATAAAAATTTTGTTCCCTGATTTTCCCCATTCAGTATTTTCCATGCCGAATGAATAGCTTCAAATTCGTCATGGTTAAAACTTCTATATAACGAATTCAAAAAAAACAATAAAATGAAGCCTCCTATTACCAAAAAAAGCAAGCGACTATCCGATAAGATATTCGTTAACCTATTTCCTGGCTTCATGGTACTCCTCCTCAGTATTAACCTGCCAAATATTATCCTTTGATGTAGTGCCATTTATTATATTTTCAACTGCAACCATTGCTGTTAGCATTGAATGGTCTGCATTATTGTATTTATGCATTCCATTTCTCCCAATCAAAAATAGATTCTCTATTTTGTCAGTAAAATCCCTAATTACATGAAAGCTATCATAACTGCCGAAATACGCGGGATATGTTTTCGGCATTCTGATAAGAGTTGAATCCAGGACATCATCTTTTTCAATGATATCAATTTGAGCCAATTCATCGATGGCAAACTCTATGAACTCATCATTGGATTTTTTCCATAACTCATCTCCCTCATTACAAAAGTATTCTAATCCAATCCACACAGTATCAGTGTTTTTCACCATATATGGACTCCAGTTGTTAAATATCTGCAACCTACCAAGTTTTACATCTCTTTCCTGAATATATATCCAGTTATCTGGCACAATTTTATTGACAGTAGGAATTTTTGTTTCATTTGTTATTTTCATTTTCTTTAAGAGCACTCCTACCGTTATAAAGTCACGATACATTAGCCCTTTTGCAACTTTACGGACTTTATTAGGTGCATCTGAAACCATTGCCTGAATAAGATCTTGAACAGGCATGGTTGAAAATGCATAGTCACATTTATACTCAGTTATAATATTAGTTGCATTGTTTTTTATGCGAACTCCAGATACTATTCCTCCTGTCATGTCAACACCTACAACCTTGCTTTCAATATGAATCTCACCGCCCTTTTCCTGTATTTGCCTTGCGACTCAAAGATTCTTTTAAATTACATAATGGAATTATGTATATTCCTCCACATATTTTTGTAAGAGAAAAGCTTCAGAAGTCAAGTGCATATAAGGGGTTTGATGATGATGCTTTGTATGGCTATACAAAGAGATTCTACAAGTTTGCCAAATCAGTTACTCCCGAAATTTACAATCCATTACTAAAAAATATAGAAAATATGATTCAAAAAAGATTATCTGTTTCTGACAAGATTATAGGTTTTGCAAAAAGAAAAAAAATGATAAACAGCAGTGGTGAACTATCTCAGAAAGATGCTCAAATAATAGCACTGCATTTTTCAAAAAAATTTGAAAATGATTTAAAAAAAACAAGGGAAATTGTGGAAAAAATAAGAATAGAACATGTAGGATTATAAATGTAAGTGTAAATACGGAACCCCCGTCCTGCGGACATTTTGACTCCCTACGGTCGAATCTTATAGGAAACTCAAATTTTACTCTTCGGGATTTTTTGCTACGCAAAAACCGCCTGCGGCTATCCCTCGTTTCTATCGAAAGAACTTAACGGGGCTTATACAATTTCGTTCGTTGCACTCACTCCATCCAAATCCGCCTTCGGCGGACTTCACATAAGCCCATATGTTATATTCTCTATTCCTGACATATAGGCTTTTTCTCCAAAAAAGGGTAAATAAGAAGTAAGAAATATTATTTATCATTTTTATCTTTAATCAGTTTATTCTTTTTTTCTGTCAAGTGAAGATAATTTTCATTAGATATTATTGATTTGCCTGTTTTTTGCTCAATTTCCATTCTTGTGTTTTTTGCGATTGAACCACCTTCATCTGCTGATTTTTTGCATGCAATAAGATTTTGCGAATTTTTTGATATAGTAATATCTGTTGTTGCTTTCTCCCCAACCATCGTTAGAATCAGTTCCCAATCAGTCATATGATCTCTTAAATTCTGACTGCTTCTTTTTAGATTTTTGAATTCCTTGTATTCTTTTACTGTTTTTCCAAAGGTTGCTTTACTGATTTCATTTGTAAGTATTGCAAAATCTCTTTGCTCTCTAATCCCCCTATCTTTCCATTCCTCTGTTAAATCCTGTCTGATAGCAATACCTCTTAATCTTTTATCAATCCAGTCTTTTGGATATCCTTTAAGTTCATAATAATCTTTTACCCTATCTTGAGCAAGTTCTGGATTTTCTATCTCATCTATCCGTTCTTTCCCTAACTGTGCCAGCCACTGCTTAAATGGTTCTGCTTTTTTTGATGGAATTGATTGTATCAACCTGAAAGCACTTTTGGTGTTTACACAGTCCGCATATCTCAATCTGCCATCTTTTGCAGGCAATTTCAAACCGTGACAAATTGTCACGAGTTGCGGTTCTCTTTGCTTGAGTTTCCTCCAGTATGCCAATTCATCTTTGCTGTCTGTAAGTACTGCAATAATATCAGAAACAGAGTAATTCCACTCACCATTATGCCATTGTCTTCTTATTTTCTTATCCTGAAAGACTATTAGTGATTTTTCTTCTTCCATATTAAACCCATCATTAACTCATATCATTATGGATTAATTCATTTTGTTCATTTATATAACTGCTTTAAGCAGTGTGCCGATAGAAATTTTAGAACAGACCCCTAGAGGATACAATTAACCCAGCGATATGTAAATATCGTATCTATCCACAAAATCGCATCCATCACATCTCAAACCATTTTTCCGCATGCGAACGGAATTGCTTTTGCGATTTCATCCGCGCTCATCTTCCTCAACACATCCTGCTCAGTCTTGCTGCATTTCCCAAACAGTTCTGCCTTAATCTTTTTTGCCAGCTGGGGCGCTTTCTCATCTCCAGGCTCCACCAAAACGTATTTTTTTGTCCGCGATACTATCGACTTCTCAGGACCCGCAATTATCCCGCTCTCCCTGAACCCGATACCGAGCTTCAGCTCTGTCTTCATTATGTTCTTTTTGCCGTATATCATGAACGAGCCTTTGGTTATGTATTCGCCTGAGGGCGCCTTCTTCGACACCTGCTCAGGCGCTACATGATATACTTCTGCTGTGCCTACTTTTGCTTTCCATGCCCTTGAATATATGCCGGCAAACTGCGCTGCTTCCTCCAGTGTCTTTTTATCCGCCTCTTTCTTCTCTGTCTTGACAACAACAAACGGGGAGCCGGTTATATCTGTGTGGAACACAATATCATCCTTCTCAAGATGCTTTTTGATAAGAACCTCGTTGGATGTCGCGTCCTTGCCTGCAACAACCATAAACCCTGCTGATGAGACAAACCACCTGAATTTATGGTACCATTTGGATGGCTCGTTCTTTTTTTCGATTTTGATGGTTTTTGTCTTGATCTCTTTTGCTTCACCCATCTTCTTTTCAGTTTCCCTGAGTGCATCCTGCGCGCTTTTTGCTTTTTCCCTTGCCTTTTTTGCTTTCCCATAATAATTGTTCGCATTCTCATGCAGCGAGAGCAGCGTATTTATTTCAACATCTGTCCCATTGACATTTACAGTAACTGTCTTGGTCTTCATGTCCACTGACGTTATCTCTTTCACAACTTTCTTTATGCCGGAAAGCCCGTGCTCATTTATCGCACCCACGAGCTTCTCAAATGACTGGTAGTGCTCATATATCAACTCAGCCCTTTTAACAGAATCAGCTTCCTGTTTTTTCAGCTTGTCTATTGCCTTTTTCTGGTTTTCAAACCTCTTTGTGAGCTTGTCCTTTTTGACTGTCACTACTTTCTTTTCTTTGTCATCTTCCACCTCAGCCATCTTCTTTACAAAAAAATCATCAACAGCATCATAGAAATTATCATAATACTTTTTCTCAAACCCACTGTACTTCTCCACATCAAATGGCAGAACATCAATCTCCCTGCCATCTTCAAATATAATCTGCGGCTTTTTTGACCTTTTAAACAGGCTGTTTATTGCAGAATAGATAGATTTTGACTCTGGTTTATTGAGAGTATTGCATGCCTTCTTCTTGTCTGTCTTTGCAGCGCAGCACACCTCCTCTGCAAAAGTCCCCCCAAGCGACAGCTCGCGCGCAAGAAACGCAACAACCTGTTTTTCTGAATGCGCAAGCGACTTTTCAAGGGCACTGGCTGTTAGGGCAGTCGGGTTGATCCCGCATGGAGGAAACTTGTATTCTTCCTTCTGCCTGACCTTCCTTGAGCTCCACAGCTGGCGCTCAAGAAGAGACCATATACTGTTGTCCTTATCCGCAAAAATGACATTGCCCCTGCTGAACAACTCGATAATCAGCTTATAGTCATCCATCTCCATAATCATGATCCTCTCGAAATCATGCTGGAATACCTTCCTTATTCTCTGGCCCTTGCAGTATTTCCTGAGATACATAGCAAAAGAAGTCGGGTTCTCTGAATGCTTAAGCCTGTATTTCGTCAGAAAGATCTTCCCGTCGCCCATTATAAGTGTTTTCGTGCCCTTGCGCGGTACATGCATCGACAGGTGTACCATCTTCTTTTCCTGGTACACTTTCTGGATGCGGGCGCCGGTTAGGCATTCAAGTTCACCAGCAAGCACCTTGATCTCGAGGGACGAAAGTTCTGTTTTCAAATAAAATCACCGGATAGTATCTGTAGCTAATATTAACGCTAATATTGTTATATATAGAATGTAAACTATTTTAACTTTTGAATTTATCTCTAATGCAGGCATTCTAAATCAATGCAAAATCTTTTTTCAGCCTGGCACCGCCACTTTTTGTATTTGGAACACACAGAATATTTAAATGTTCTACGTCAATATACCAGTATGATTACTAATCCTGAACATGAAGAAACTTATAGGACCATACTCGAGAATCTTAGAGCCTGTGGAGTAGATAGAGCATTCATCGACTTTGCAAGAGAACACAGTGGAGATATTGGTTTCGAGCATCGCAACCCTGCAGACTATCTGACCGAAAATGAAGAATATGACGGATCAACAAATATTAGCATCTTCCTTTATGTAAATGGTACTCCGCTTCTGGATGCTTCATCCTGCGAAATGCCTGATTACACTGGAGATATGCGTGTACCATTTGCAGATATACATATCGATTCTTCAGAAAAAGTTGTTGAAGTTTATTCTAACCCTACATTTAAACGACTAGATAAAGAGTCCTCTGAAGATCATTTTCAATATCTTAGCGGTGAGAAGTTATCTATTTTAGAATCAGCACATGTTAACTTACTTTATGATAAATTAAAAAAAGACATGAAAGAGACATTTACGGATTTTGAATTTATCGAAAAAGAAGTATAACTCGCAAAACAAGTATACTGTCTAATTCTCTGCCAAAAAACCAAACATATTAAAAATTGCCTGCAAAATCCATTTATACGTTAATTGACGTGATTTTTATGGCGCCCCTGAAGTTTATTGATGAAAATGACAAAAATGCGCTCAAAGATAATCCGAAAATAGTGCTGGAAGATGTAGAACAGCCCAACCTCATGCGCGACATTTTTCCATATACAAAGATTCCAAGAATTACTTTTGAAAACAAGCGCGTTCCAATGGAGATGCCAGAGGATATATTTATCACAGATACGACATTCAGGGACGGCCAGCAGGGGCACAAACCATATACTGTTGAGCAGATAGAAAGGCTGTTTGAGTTTCTTCACAAGCTCGGCGGGCCTAACGGAGTCATACGCCAGTCTGAATTTTTTCTCTACAGCAAAAAAGACAAGCAGGCAGTCAAGGCATGCATGAAAAAGGGATTCAAATACCCTGAGGTTACAGGATGGATACGCGCGCACAAAGAGGATTTTAAGCTTGTGAAGCAGATGGAACTAAAGGAGACAGGAATACTTACATCTGCTTCTGACTACCATATCTTCCTGAAGCTTAAATGGACAAGAAAGAAAGCAATGGAGAACTACCTTGATATTGCCCGCGCTGCGATTGAGAGTGAAATCATACCGCGCTGCCATTTTGAGGATGTCACGCGCGCTGATGTGTATGGGTTTGTGCTGCCGCTTGCAAAAGCGCTGATGGAACTGCAGGAGGAATCAGGCATGCCTGTTAAAATCAGGCTGTGCGACACTATGGGTTTCGGTGTGCCTAATGAATATGCCTGCCTGCCAAGAAGCGTGCCCAAACTGGTCTATACTATGGTGCATGATGCAGGGGTTCCGATGGAGCAGATGGAGTGGCATGGGCATAATGATTTTTACAGGATGCTTATTAATGCTGTCTGTGCATGGTATCACGGCTGTGCAGGAGTCAATGCAACGCTTTTGGGATACGGGGAAAGGACAGGAAATACACCGACTGAAGCACTTTGCATCGAGTATGCGCAGCTTACAGGAAAAACAAATGGTATGGATCTTAGTACAATAACAGATATTGTCGCGTATTTTAGAAATACTATCAAAACAAAGGTTGCAAGAGCAAAACCGTTTGTAGGCTCTGAGTTTAATATGACGCGTGCAGGAATTCATGCAGATGGTTTATTAAAAAACGAAGAAATATACAACATCTTTGACACGAACAAAATATTAAAAAGGCCGGTACAGGTTGCTATTACAGATAAGTCAGGCACTGCCGGGCTTGTATACAAAATCAATGAGCTATTTGAACCCGGGAAAAAGATTGATAAAACCACTCCCGGCCTGGCTGAGATGTTTGAGTCTATCCATCAGCAGTACCATGACGGGCGCACTACAGCTATTTCTGAAGATGAGCTTATAAGCCTTGCGATGGAGTTTATGCCGCAAATTTTATCGTGCGAGTATGCATGCAAGTATGAACCGTTTCCAAAAGAGTAGGTGTTGCATTTTATGGGACAGACTTTAGCTGAAAAGATTATATCAACGCATTGCAAAAGGAGTTCCACGGCAGGTGAAATTGTCATTGTGAATGTTGATGTGTGCCTTACCCAGGACGGGACAGGCCCGCTTGCGATAAGCCAGCTAAAGGAGCTTGATATGGAAATTGCAAAAAATCCAAAAAAGACCGTTCTTTTCATAGACCACGCAGCTCCAAGTTCGAAGAAAGAGCTTTCCAATGACCATATCAAATTGCGCGATTTCGCAAAAAAGACAGGCTCTGTGCTTTCTGATGTCGGCGAGGGCGTGTGCCACCAGGTAATCAACGAGAGTTATGTGAAGCCGGGTGATATTCTTATCGGGGCTGACTCACATACGTGCACCGGAGGCGCATTATGCGCATTTTCAACTGGCATGGGCTCAACAGATGTTGCTGTTGGCATCGCGCTCGGCAAGACATGGATGAGAGTGCCGGAAACAATACAGATAAGGGTTACAGGTAAACTGCAGAAAGGTGTTTATGCAAAGGACCTTATTCTTCATATCATCGGGCTTATCGGGGCTGATGGTGCAACCTACAAGGCACTCGAGTTTTGTGGTGATACTGTTTGTGATATGTCCATGAGCGAGAGGCTTACTCTTTCGAATATGGCTGTGGAAGCCGGTGCAAAGGCAGGCCTTATCGCATCTGATGAGAAGACAAGGGAGTTTTTGAAGGAAAACAGGAGAGAAGACGATTATGCCCGGATTGCGCCCGATGATGATGCAGAGTATGAGCGCACTATAGAGATTGATGCCGGCTCTGTCAGGCCCACGATATCGTTCCCGCATACTGTTGATAATGTGAAGACTGTTGACGAGATTAAAGACATTAAAATAGACCAGGTCTTCATCGGCACATGCACTAACGGCAGAGCTGATGATTTAAGGATTGCTGCCCGGATTCTGGGCAGGAAGCATATCCATAAGGATGTGAGGCTTATTGTGGTGCCGGCTTCGAAAAAAGTGTATCTTGATACTGTCAGGGACGGCACTATAGAGATGCTTGTTGAGGCCGGGGCCTGCGTGATGGCGCCGGGATGCGGCGCCTGTCTTGGAGTTCATGAAGGTGTTCTCGGGGACGGCGAGTCATGCCTTTCGACCCAGAACAGGAATTTCAGGGGCAGGATGGGCAACCCAAACGCAGAGATATATCTTGCATCACCTGCATGCGCTGCAGCAACAGCTCTTTCTGGCAGGATTACTGACCCGCGGGAGGTGCCCTAGATGGGAAGGGCATTCAAATTCAGTGATGATATTTCAACGGATCTTATAGCGCCGGGAAGGCTCTTTCACCTGAGGTCAAACCTTCCTGAGCTTGCAAAGCATGTTCTTGAGGATGCAGACCCTGATTTTGCAAAAAAAGTTAAGAAAGGCGACTTTGTGGTTGCAGGCAGGAACTTCGGGCTCGGTTCGAGCAGGGAGCATGCGCCGGCTATCATTAAGCTTGCAGGTGTTAAGGCTGTCATTGCGAAGTCATTTGCGCGCATTTTTTACAGGAACGCAATCAATGTCGGGCTCCCGGTGGTTATATGCGATACTGACAAAATAGATGACAGCGACGAGCTTGAGATTAAGCTTGAGCGCGGGATATTGATTGATAAGACCAAGGGCATTGAGCTGGGTTTTCCTGCGCTGCCGAAAGTCATGATGACGATTTTGAATGACGGCGGGCTGGTGGCGCACATTAAGAAGCACGGGGATTTTTGTTTGTGATTTAGATGGATGTGTCAAAATGATAGAATTTGAAAAGCTAAAATATCCGCATGCCGGGAAAATGATAGAAAGAGATGGCTCAACCCTCAGTGTTCCGGATAATCCAGTCATTCCCTATATTGAAGGTGACGGGATAGGGCCTGATATTATGGCAGCGGCGCTCTCTGTAATAGACGCATCTGTCAAAAAAGCTTATAATGGTAAAAAGAAGATTGCCTGGTTCGGGATACTTGCAGGAGAAAAAGCGCACAAAAAATACAGTCAGTATCTTCCAAAAGATACCATGGAAGCAATAAAGTACTTCAGGATCGCCCTGAAAGGCCCTCTCACAACGCCTGTGGGAAAGGGTTTCAGGAGCCTCAACGTATCTCTTCGCCAGAAACTTGACTTATACTCATGCGTAAGGCCGGTACGCTATTTTAACGGAGTTCCAAGCCCTCTTGCGCACCCTGAAAAGTTAAATGTCGTGATATTTCGCGAAAACACAGAAGACGTTTATGCAGGTTATGAATGGGAAAAAGGAACAGAAGAATCAAAACAATTAATCAGTTACCTGAACAGCACCTACAACACCAAAATCAGGCAGGATTCAGGAATCGGGATAAAACCTATTAGTGAAGGCGCATCAAAGCGCCTCGTGCGCGCAGCAATCAGTTACGCAATCCGGAATAAAAGAACGTCTATAACGTTGGTACACAAGGGAAACATCATGAAATATACAGAAGGCGCATTCAAAAACTGGGGGTACGAGGTTGCAAAGGAGGAATTCTCCAGCCAGACAATAACCGAAGCCGAGGTAAATGATGGCATTTCACCTGATGGCAAAATTATCATCAAAGACAGGATTGCAGATTCCATGTTCCAGCAGGTCCTTTTGAGGCCAGGCGAATATGATATCATAGCTACGACAAACCTTAATGGTGATTACCTTTCAGATGCATGCGCAGCGCAGGTTGGAGGGTTAGGTCTTGCACCGGGCGCAAATATTGGGGACAACATTGCGATTTTTGAGGCAACGCATGGCACGGCACCGAAATACGCTGGCATGGACAAAGTCAATCCCGGCTCATTAATACTTTCGGGTGCAATGATGCTAAACTACATAGGATGGAACAAGGCAGCGGACCTGATAGAAAAAGCACTTGAAAAAACCATAAGAGAGAAAAAAGTAACCTATGACCTCGCAAGGCAGATGGATTACGCAGAAGAACTCAAGTGCAGTGAGTTTGGGAGCGCAGTCATTGAAAACATGTAGAATCTGTGAATTTCTGGACTATTCCAGAAAAAAGTATATAAACCTGTTCATTCATTTTAATACACTATGTCATTAATTGAAAAAATACTTGGCAAACTTGCAGATATTCAAAGCAGGCATTATAAAGTCATGTTCATAATTACACTCATAGTCACCATGATTCTTGCTTCAGGACTGACAAAATTAGAGATACAGACAGACATTAACAAAGAAATGCCCCAGGATTTGCCGGTATTCAAACTGGGAAACAAAATATCAGACATATTCGGGGGACAGGACATCATACTCGTGCTCGTCCGCCTTGACCCTGACTCAAACATACAATCAGCTCCAAAAGACATTCGCGACCCAAGAGTCATCCAGTCCCTGGTAGACCTTGAAGATTTACTTGCCGATGAATCTTCAATTGATAATATTCAGTCAATAGGCACAATATTTGATACAATGGACGGGGTCCCATCCACACTAGATGATGTCAGGACAAACCTTTCAGACATACCTGACTCAGCAATGTTCTTCAACAAAGACTATACAGCAACACTACTGTATGCATACACAAGTGTCGGCACATCAGAAGAAAAAACAAGGGCCGTAACGGACAGCATAAACGATTACATTGAACATGTATCAAAGCCGCCGGGCATAAAACTGTCTGTAACAGGCATTCTTCCAATGAGGATTGTAATTCTTGACCTTCTTGTGCATGACGCACGCTTCACAATCATGGCTGCTGCATTGATAATACTCGGTCTTCTCATAGTCATGCAGGGCTCAATCAGCAAAGCCATACTGGTATTCATACCACTTTCCATGGGTCTTATATGGACAATAGGTGCAATGGGCTGGCTCAACATACCCCTTTCAATAGCAACAGTCGGTCTTGGCGCAATGATACTTGGACTTGGTGTCGAGTACGGCGTATTTATCGTGGCAAGATACAATGAAGAGAGAGATAAAGGCATAACACAAAGAGAATCACTTCTTGCAACAGTCCCGTCAGTCGGTTATGCAATATTTGGCTCAGCCACAACAACAATGGCAGGATTTCTTGCCCTTCTGGCATCTACAATACCCATGATGCAGCACCTCGGTTCTTCTCTTGCACTTGGCATCTTTTTCAGTATGACAGCAGCAGTTGTCGCAAATCCGCCGCTCATACTGATTGGAGAAAAGCTCAGCTATAACAGGACCCATAAAAAGCACAGGAAATACACACAAAAACTGGAAAAACACAAGGAGAGGAAATGGCGATGAAAAACATACTACCTGAAATAGAAAAGGAACCGGTTAAAACAAAGTCTATATGTCCTGTATGCCATAAAATTCTGGATGCATTAATATTCGAAGAAAACAAAAAAATCTGGATTGAAAAAGAATGTCCTGAGCACGGCAAGACAAGGGAGTTATACTGGGGTGATTCAGAGATGTATGACCTCGCCAAAAAATACAGGTATAACGGGACAGGTATTGATAATCCCCAGGTAAAGCAATTTTCAGAGTGCCCGTATTCATGCGGTTTATGCCCTGCACATAAATCACACACCATTCTTGGAATTATTTATGCCACAAACAGATGCAACCTAAGATGCAGTTACTGTTTTGCAAATGCAGCTGTCCAGGGATTTATATACGAGCCGGATATCCGGCAGATAGAATCCATGCTAAAGACACTTAGAAACAACAGGCCTGTGCCTGTAAGCGCAGTAATGTTCAGCGGGGGTGAACCGTCATTAAGAGGCGACATGACAGAGATAATATCCCTTGCAAAAAACATGGGCTTTTCCACGATACTGTTCAATACAAACGGAACCATTATTGCGCAGAAACCGGAATTAATAAAAAGCTACAAGGATGCCGGCGCTACAGCACTTTATTTGAGCTTCGACGGGCTCACCAGCAAAACAAATCCCAAAAATCATCAATATACTGCAAAAATAATTGAAGAATGCAGAAAAGTCAATCTCCCGGTAGTCCTTGTACCGACAATAATAAACGGCGTTAATGACCATGAAATTGGAGACATTGTAAAATATGCAGCAGAAAACATAGATATCATAAAAGCAGTCAATTTTCAGCCAATATCTTTTATAGGTAGCATGGTGCCGGAATCAAGAGTAAAGCAAAGAATCACAATACCTGATGTTATAAAAAAAATCAGTGAACAGACAGACGGGCAAATAAAAAAAGAAAGTTTTTTCCCTGTACCGTCAGTATTGCCAATCTCAAAAATACTTGAGTCATCCTTCAGGCATCCGCATGTAGAATTCAGTGCGCACCCACACTGCGGTATGGGCACTTACGTATTTGCGAAAGACAAAAAGATAATTCCAATTACAGACTTTTTGGATGTTCGCGGTCTTTATTCACTGCTTGACGAAATCTCAAAAAAAGACCTTTACATGACTCACAAAAAAGTTATCCATGGTTATACCCTGCACCAGAAAATCAAAACTCTGGTAGACCATGAAAAAAAACCCTTCAAATTCAGCATTGTAAATACGCTTGTGGGCCTCCTGACAAAAGGTGTAATTGACAACGAATTTACGAGAAATTCCCTCTTTATAGGGATGATGCATTTTCAGGATGCATACAACTATGACATTGAACGTGTGAAGAGATGCGTTATCCACTACGCAACACCGGACAACAGGATAATACCATTTTGCGCTTTTAATGTCCTTCCCGAACTATACAGGGACAGGATACATAAAAAATACTCTACTGACATGAAAACTATAAACAGGCGATAAAATGCATAAAAAGCTAATAAAGATACACGCGGATTTTGTAAGCTATCATCCTTTTATTGTACTTTTACTAATGCTTATAGTCTCGTATTTTGCATTCAGTTTAGCATCTGAAATTGAAATGGAAAGTGCGGGCTATGAAGACCTTTTGCCGGAAGACATTGAAGTAATAAGTGCAATGAATTACGTAAGAGAAGAATTCGGCGGTGCAGACAGTGTGCTGATAGTACTTGAATCATCTCCAGGAAACACAAATTCAAATGAAATCCGCGATGTCAGGGATCCAAGACTCCTTGAATACATGAGTCTCTTGCAGGAGCGCGCAATACTTGTAGACAACGTAGTAAGCGCAAGCAGTGCATCAGACATCCTCAAAAGCCTCAACAATGGACATATCCCGAAATCACTAAACACAGCAAAAAACCTCTCCCTGCAAACCTCTCGCCTCGAAAGCTACATCAGCAGCGATTACTCAATTGCTCTAATAAGACTCAGGATAACAGATATAACAGACACAAAAGAAATTGAAGAGCTTGAAAAAGACCTGAACAATGTAATCAATGAAATATCACGCCCGCCCGGTATTTCAGTAAAACTATCAGGAGAAAAAATTCAAATGTCTGTTATGATGCGTCTCATCCAGCCGGACATGCAAAAAACATCCCGGATATCATTAATTGCTATACTCGTAATTCTCTTTTTTCTATTCAGATCAATAAAGCACGGCATAATCCCGCTTATGACAATAATTTTCGGTGTCCTGTGGTCAATGGGATTCATGGGATTTATCGGCATGAACCTGAGTTCAATGACTTCAGGCGTAATTGCTATGATAATGGGTATTGGCATTGATTTTGGCATTCAGACAGTAACGCGCTTCAGGCAGGAAATTGCACATAATGTTCCTAAAAGAGCAATGAGCATAACCTTATCAAATGTATTTATGCCCATGGCAACAACCACGCTTGCTGCACTCATCGGATTCAGGGCAATGTCCCTTGG
>JAIWAJ010000012.1:0-13843 GCA_048634435.1 Methanosarcinales archaeon | reverse complement strand
GACCCTCGAAGAACTGGTAACAAAACGCGCAAAAATATCCCATACAAAAAAAATAGACCAAAAAAACGCAAAACCAATAATAGAAAAGATAAAAAAAGAAAAACTCAAAGAGTCGGACATCAAACCCGTATTCCAGCTGTCTCCGCCAAAAAAAGGCTTCGAAAGAAAAGGAATTAAAAAAACATTCATACAGGGCGGAGCACTCGGCTACCGCAAAGACAAAATAAACACCCTTCTCAAAAAAATGCTCTAATTCAAGTGATATGATGGCTACCAATCAAAGAAAAAAATCCAACAAGCTTCGCGGCTCAAGAACCCACGGCTGGGGCAGCCCAAAAAAGCACCGCGGCGCAGGCTCAAGAGGCGGGGTAGGAAACGCAGGCGCAGGCAAAAAAGGCCAGCAGCAGATGATCAAAAAACACAAAACCGGCGAACGCATCGGCAGCTACGGCTTCAAAAGGCCGCCGGCAATCCTAAATAACCCCCGAACAATAAATCTGTGTGATATTGAAAAACTCGTCGAAAAAGGAAAACCTAAAACTGAAATAGACATGAGCAAACTCAGCTACGACAAAATATTGGGTAAAGGAAACCTAACAGCAAAACTAAAAATAACAGCAAAGCAATTCTCAAAAAATGCAATAGAAAAAATAAAAAAAGCAGGCGGGGAAGCAATCATAAAGGAATCTGCCAAAAAAGAAACAAACCACAACCGTGATACACCAAAAGAAAATTCTAATACAGCGTAGTGAACAAGATGGATTACGAAGCACTTCTTCAGAAAATACCCGGCGTCCAGACACCAGTAAAAAGGCAGACCTTCAACCAGAAACTGAAATGGACCGGCATCATACTATTATCATACTTTTTGTTATCAGATACATTCCTTCTGGGAGTACATCCTGAAAGGCTGGCATACTTTGAACAGCTTGCAGCACTCATGGGCGCAAGCATGGGCTCAATAATTACTCTTGGTATCGGTCCAATAGTATCTGCAAGCATCATACTCCAGCTGCTTGTCGGCGCTAAAGTAATTGACTGGGACCTAAGCTCCCACCATGGAAGAATAATGTTCCAGGGCACCCAGAAAATATTGGCATTCTCCTTCGCATTCATCGAAGCCGCAGCATACACCCTGTTTGGCGCAATAGACCCGGTAGTCCACACAAGCGCAATGGTGCTTTTTGTGATAGCGCAGCTGACAATCGGGGGATGGCTCATAATATTCATGGACGAGGTAGTTTCAAAATGGGGTTTCGGCTCAGGCGTCTCACTATTCATTGCAGCAGGTGTAAGCAAACAGATACTCATAAGAAGCTTCAGCATATTAGACACCCACAGCCCGGGCAGATTCGACGGCATAATACCCGGCATGTTCCAGGAACTCGTAACCGGAACACCAACATTCCAGAATCTTCTGCCCTACCTCCTGCCAATATTATCAACATTGCTGGTATTTCTCCTCGTGGTCTACGCCCAGTCAATGCGCGTCGAAATCCCTCTTGCCTTTGGCTCAATAAGGGGTTTCGGAAGAAAATGGCCCCTGAAATTCATATACACAAACGTAATGCCCGTTATATTGACATCAGCAATCCTGATAAACCTGCAGGTATGGGGTAAAATGCTCTCCGACCGCGGCCTTCCGCTCCTCGGCACTTTCACTGAAAGCGGCGACATCTCCGGCGGACTAATGTATTTCCTCACGCCTCCGCACTCATTCGCAATAAACATGTTGTCATTAAGCATCTTACTAAGCGTAATGGTCGGCATAATCATCGCATACAGCATATTCAAAGAAAAAGAATACCTCATAATAGCTATAACAACCGTAGCCGGAGTCATTGTAGGCACATACATGATAAACACATACTCCACCCTCCCGACCCTCATGGACATGACACGTGTATTCACTTACGTATCATTCTACATGGTAGGCTGCGCAGTATTCTCAATGTTCTGGGTAAGCACATCCGGAATGGATCCAAAAAGCGTCGCAAAACAGATACAATCATCAGGCATGCAGATACCTGGCTTCAGGCGCGACCCGCGCGTAATAGAGCGCGTACTAAGCCGCTACATCCCGCCCCTGGCAATACTCGGCGGCGCATTCGTCGGCTTCCTCTCAGCATTCGCAGACTTTTCAGGCTCAATCGTAATGGGCACAGGCCTCCTCCTGACAGTAATGATAATCTACCAGCTTTATGAACAGCTTGCAACCCAGCACCTTGAGGACATGCACCCCATGCTAAGGCAGTTCATGCAAAAGACATAAAAGAGGATATATAATGCAAATACTATTCAACATCATAGAAACAGCCTGCGCACCCTTAATAGCAATGGGCCCGCTCTATGCAATAGCAGGCATCTCAACATTCATATCATTTTTGCTTTCAATCTCATACAAACTCTTTGTAAACCAGAACAAAATGAAATACGTAAGAACCGAACTAAAAGAACTGAAAACAAAAATGGACGCAGCAAAAAAGAAAGGCAAAGAAAAAGAACTGAAAACACTATTCGACAAAAGCCTGAAACTAAACAATGAGCAGCTCATGCTGAACATGAAGCCCCTGATGGCATCAATGGTGCTCATAACACTATTTTTGCCATGGCTCGGCCACGCATACGGGGACATAACCGCCCCGATAGAAAACAATAGAGGCTTATACACATATGAAAAAACACAGGAGAACTTCACAATCACAGAAAACAGCGACGCAGTAATCACATTCGAAAATAATGACCTGAAACAGGTAAAAAACGGCGATGAAATAAAAATAGGAGAGCGCACGCACAATATAGAAATCGAAGAAAAAGACGGGAAAATAAACGCAGTAAAATTCACAGGCTTCAGGTCAGACCTGCCATTCACTCTCCCGATATTCAACAAAAACACCGTCGGCTGGCTCGGGCTGTACATAATAATCTCCATGCCCACAACATTTATATTCAGAAAAATCCTGAACGTAGACTAGCACACAAAACATTTATAAAAGTATCAAAACAACCAAACACGGCGCATAACAAAAAGAGGATATAACCATGAAACAGATATTCGAGACAAAATCAGTAAAAAGAAGAGCAACAAGAACACCGGGCGGAAAATTGGTATACAACTACCGCAAAAAAAAGGTCAAAACAGCCGCATGCTCAAACTGCAAAGCAAAGCTGGGCGGCATCCCAAGGCTAAGGCAGTTCAAAATAAACAAACTCCCGAAAACCAAAAAAAGACCTGAGCGCCCCTACAGCGGAGTCCTGTGCGCAAAATGCCTTGAAGAGGCAATAAAAGAAAAACTAGCGACAACAACAAAGGTGGAAAAAGATGGCAGCAATTGAAATCGGCCGCGTATGCGTAAAAACAAGAGGAAGAAACGCAGGCAAATACTGCGTAATAACAGAAATAACAGACGACAACTACGTAACCATAGCAGGCCCGAAATCCCTAAACAAGATAAAATCAAAAAAATGCAACATAGCGCACCTTGCCCTAACAGACAAAAAACTACAAATCAAAGACAAAGCAAAAGAATCAGACATAGAAAAAGCGCTAGAGAGCGCAAAACTAACCGAAACCTTCAAACAGGGATTGAAACTGTAGACATACTCCTTCTTTGAGACTTACCCATACAATCTCAAATCTCAACAAATATAAAACTTCCAAGTTCATTAAAATCCCATGGAAGACATAGAAAAAATGCTCGCTAATATGGAATGGCTTGAAAAATCCCGCGCAAAAACCGACCCAAAATACGGCTGCTATCCTGACAAAAGAGACATACAAACCCACATCAAAAACGGCCTCATAATCCTCGACAAGCCAAAAGGCCCCACATCCCACCAGGCCGCAGCCTGGGTGCGGGACATTTTCAACTTGAAGAAAGCAGGCCACTCAGGCACCCTCGACCCCGGCGTAACCGGCGTGCTCCCGGTACTCCTTGAAAACGCGACAAAAATAATACCTGCCCTCGTACGCGGCAAAAAAGAATACATCTGCCTCATGCAGCTCCACACAGGCATCCCGGAAAAGCAAATCATAGAAACCGCAAAATTATTCACAGGTAAAATAGAGCAGATGCCCCCCCTAAAATGCGCAGTAAAAAGAGAGCTAAGAACAAGAGAGATCTACTCACTCGACATACTCGAAATAGAGGAAAGATACGTCCTCTTCAGGGCAGAAACAGAAGCAGGAACATACATAAGAACCCTCTGCACAGACTTCGGCAAAAAACTAAAAACAACAGCCCACATGCAGGAACTGAGGCGCACCAAAGCAGGCTCACTCCCCGAAGAGCAATCACACACCCTCCAGGACATAAAAGACGCGCACGAATTCTACAAAGAAGATAAAAACGAAAAATACCTAAGAGACATAATAAAACCCCTCGAAGCAGGAGTAAGCCACATCCCAAAAATAATAATCAAAGACTCGGCAATATCTGCAATATGCCACGGCGCCCCCCTCCACATAGGCGGAATAGCAAAACACACAAAAGACATAAAAAAAGACGAATTAATAGCAATAATGAGCCTGAAAGGCGAACTGGTAGCATTGGGTAACTCAACAATGGACTCAAAAACAATCCAAAAGAACAAAACCGACATAGCATCAAGAGTATTAAGAGTAATAATGCCAGAGAACACATACCCAAGAACATGGTAAAAATATAAAAGGAGGAAATCAAATGCCCGTAGACAAAAAACTAATGGAAATCCTTGCATGCCCAAAATGCAAAGGAGACGTAAAAGAAGAGAGCATGTTCATAACATGCAAAAAATGCAAACTCGCATACCCTATACTTGACAAAGACATCCCCGACATGCTGATAGAAGACGCATGGCCCCTTGAAAAAGCAAAAAAATCAAAATTCAGACACACAATAAAAATATAAAAGACTCCACAAAATGTATCCCCGATGTCGAGGTCGCCTAGCTCGGTATGGCGCCGGTCTTGAATCATAAAAGCAAAGAATGCGCTTTTATCCATGCAAACCGGTGTCCGCAAGGACTCGGGAGTTCGAATCTCTCCCTCGACGCCAACAACCTCTCAACTCAAAAAAATGAATAGGCAATAATTACATAAGCAGAAGCAGACTGAGAGATAGCATGAAAAAAGAACACTTCACATATTTGCTCATACTCGCATTCATCTTATTCCCTACCCTCTCGATATTATATATAACAGGCAATTTAACCACAGTTACACGCAATTGAGAAAAAAGCATATTATCTATTCTCTTAAAGTCGCACAAAGCGAATCTTTATTTATGAATAAATCTAATGCATCAAGAATAGATGGAACAATAATATCCACATAAGAAATAGATTTTGCATGTATACCTTCTGCTTGTAATGTAAGAATTGATAATTTAGCATGTTTAAAAGCTCCAATATCAATCCTGGCATTGCCTATAGCAGCACATTTTTTAGTATCTAGTTTTAACATTTCCACTTCTTTTTCCTTACCAGTTTGTGTAACTTTATATTCAATCCCAATGTCCTTGCCAAGTTCATCTGCTGTTCCTCTTTTATTCCCTGTGAATAAAATGATTTTGAAATCCAGTCCAATAAGTTTATCAATTCTCTTTTTGACACCTTCTGGAATTTTACCATTTACAGATAATGTTCCATTCAAATCTAGAACTATTGTATCAATTTCAAAAGTTTCACCATGAGGTACTTTATATTCCATACAATATAGATATTATTTCTTGTATATAAATGTAACCTCAATCGCCTTTTCTCAACTGTGCCTTCGCTTCGCTTCGGCATTTTTTCTTGCAGAAAAAACACATCACCGCGATTAAAAGGAAAATTCTTGCAGAATTTTCCCAAATTTGCTCCACTTTGTTCCGCAAAGTTCTCTTAATCGCGATGTGATGTATCAGGTTGAAAAAGAAAATCCAACAAAAAAAGCAGATAATCCTGCAATCGACAACGAACCCACACGCAAACAAATCTAACCAACCTTTATAAAGTTAACGCCACAAAGAGAAATACTATAATTACTTGTAACAACTACAAGCTAAAATTGGTTGCTTAATCCATAGAGATTAAGCATAAAAAAGTCCAATTGAATTCTAACAACTTTTAGAATCATAAGGACCTTACAGAAACAGGTGATACCTTGACAAGATTCGAAAACATAGTACGAGTCATGAACACAGACCTTGACGGCGACAAAAACATAGTCTACGCACTGACAAACATCAAAGGCATCAGCTACAACCTCTCAAAAGCAATAATATACTCTTCAAAAGTAGACCAGGAAAAAAAACTAAAAGACCTCGACGAAAAAGAAACCAAAGAACTCGAAAAAATAATACAAAACCCGGAAGCGTCAAACATCCCCACGTGGCTCTTAAACCGCAACAGGGACAACGCAACCGGCAAAGACATGCACATAACCGGCACAGACATAACCATGACAACCCGCGAAGACATCAACCGCCTGAGAAAAATCAGGTCATACCGCGGAATCAGGCACGAGCTGGGGCTGCCCACACGCGGCCAGAGAACAAGATCCTCATTCAGAAAAGGAAAAAAAGTAGGCGTAGTCAAGAAAAAGAAAGAATAATCTAGACATAGGTGAAACACTTGGGAGACCCGAAAAAACAACACAAGCACTACAGCAATGTCAAAAGACCTTGGGATAAGAGTAGGATTGAGCAGGAAAAAACAATAGTCCAGAAATACGGCACCCGCAGAAAAAAAGAACTGCGAAAAGCAGAAACAATCCTGAGAAACCTGCGGCAGCGCGCAAGAGCACTAATTGGAAGCAAAAACGAAAAAGAAGAAGCCTTGCTGCTAAAAAAAACATACGAACAGGGACTGACAGAAAAGGAAGCCACCATAGACTCAATCCTTGGCCTCAAAATAGAATCCATACTTGAGCGGCGCCTCCAGACCATGCTGCTCAAAAAAAATCTCGCAAACACCCCGCTACAGGCAAGACAATTCATAACCCACGGGCACATCGCAATTGACAGCATAAAAGTCACCTCACCAAGCTACCTCACAAAGATACACGAAGAAAACAAAATCACCTACATTCCAAAATCAAGCTTAAACCAGACATTCAAACCAAAAGAAAAAGAAGAGCCTAAACCAAAAAAAGCACCCGAAAAAGAAACCAAACCCAAAAAAACAGCAAAAGAACATAAAGAAAAAGACAAGGAACCAAAAAAAGAAGAAGCCAAAACAGAAAAATCTCAGGAAAAAGAAAAGCCTGCACCCAAAAAAGAAATAAAAAAAGATGACAAAAAAGAAACAGCACCAAAAAAGCCACAAAAAAACAAAAAAGAAATAAAGGCGAAAAAAGATGAATGAACACCACGACACCAGAAGAAGCAAACCCAAATGGGGAATAGCGCACATCTACAGCAGTTTCAACAACACCATAATCCACATCACAGACATCACAGGCTCAGAAACAATATCAAGATACTCATCAGGCATGATAACAGATAAGGGTCACCTGCAGGGAACACCTTACCCGTCCATGCAGGCATCAAAACGCGCCGCAGAAGAAGCACGAGAAAAAGGAATAACCGCGGTGCATGTAAACGTGCGCGCAACAGGCGGCCACAACGCAAAAACCCCTGGAAAAGGCGCACAGCCGGCAATAAGAGCACTGATACAGGGCGGACTCAGGCTCGGCAAAATCGAGGACCTGACCCCAATTCCCCACGACAGCACCCGCAAAGCAGGCGGACGAAGAGGCCGGAGGATATAAAATGAAACTCAAAATCCTAAAAAACAAAAACAGCGAACTCAAATTCGAAATGCAGGACACCACACCCGTATTTGCAAACACTCTTCGAAGAACAATGATCACAAAAACAAACACCCTCGCCATCGACACAATCGACATCCACACAAACTCATCAGCCCTCTACAACGAAATACTTGCCCACCGCATCGGCATGATACCACTCAAATTCAAAGACACACTCAAAAGAACCGACGAATGCACATGCAAAGGGAAAGGATGCATAAACTGTGAAGTAAAGTTCATCCTCAAGAAAAGCGGGCCATGCACAGTATACTCAAAAGACTTCAAATCAACAGACAAGGGCGTTAAACCAACAACCGGTGACATCATTATTGTAAAATTGCTCGAAGATCAGGAACTAAACCTCGAAGCAACAGCCAGGCTGGGTACATGGCCAGAACACGCCAAATGGCAGTCATCAAACATCGGCTACCAATTCTACCCGGAACTGGAAACAAGCAAAGACTGCGACATGTGCAAAATTTGCGCAAAAGAATGCCCAAAATCCTTAATAGACACAACAAAAAAAATAAAACTAAAAGACAGCTACGAATGCGACCTTTGCGGCAAATGCGTCGATGTGTGCCCGAAAAAAGCATTAACATTAACAAAAGACAGCACAAGAATAATATTCAACATAAAATCAGTGTCAGGCATGGAACCAAAAGATATTGTCACAAACGCGACAAAAACACTAAAATCAGACCTTACTACACTATCAAAAGAATTAAAATCATAAAACCCCCGTACAACCATTCCAGGCTAAACCATTTATGGCCTGCAGGGGTACCCGAGTTGGCCAAAGGGGCAGGACTTAAGATAAAAACCACAAATCCATAAGATATCCTGTAGGCGCAGGTCTTACGAGGGTTCGAATCCCTTCCCCTGCATAACAATCAAAAAAATAAGCGTGAAAAACATGGCAAAAAGAACAGGACCAACCAACCCAAACACACAAAAGATAATCAAAAAACTAAAAAAACAGTCAAATGAAAAAGGCGTGAAAATCTGGAAAGACATAGCCAAAAGACTCGAAAAACCAAAAAGAATACATCCTGCAGTCAACGTAAGCAAGCTCGAAAAATACTTAAACAAAGGAGACACAGCAATAATCCCGGGAAAACTGCTGGGTGACGGGAAAATCACAAAACCAGTAACCGTAAGCGCAAAAAAAATCTCAAAAACCGCGAAAGCCAAGATAGAACAGGCAGGCGGCAAATACATCCCATACGAAGAAATGATCACAAAAAACCCAAAAGGCTCAAAAATAAAAATAATGTCATAAAGGCGAGACCATGATAATCGACGCGACCGACACAATACTCGGAAGACTTGCAAGCAACTGTGCAAAAAAAGCACTGAAAGGAGAAAAAATAATCATAATCAACTCAGAAAGAGCAATAGTCTCAGGCACAAAAACAGACATCCTGCTGAGATACAAATTCAAAAGAGACGTAGGCAGCACAACAAAAGGCCCATACTACTCAAGAATGTCCGACAGGATAGTCCGAAGAACAATAAGAGGCATGCTGCCACGGAAAACCTCAAGAGGCAAAGAAGCACTAAAAAACATTGAAGTGCACATCGGCAGGCCCGAAGACATCACAGGCGAACCAGCAAAACTCGAAAAAGTCGGCAAAACCATACTTCAAAACCAGAAATACACCTCAATAGAACAGATAAGCAAATGGCTCGGAGCCAGGTAATAAACAGTGATAACATGGACAAACCACAGAAGACAAAATCAAAAATAATAAACACAGTCGGCAAAAGAAAATGCGCAATAGCACATGCAACCCTGAAACCAGGAAGAGGCAGGATCACAATAAACAGCAAGCCGCTGGACAAAGTAAAACCGGAGCTTGCAAAACTAAAAATAACAGAGCCGCTGATACTTGCAGGCAGCGCCAAAGACAAAATAGACATCACAGTAACCGTTAACGGCGGAGGCATCTTCGGCCAGGCAGACGCAGCAAGGCAGGCAATATCACGCGGGCTGATTGAATGGACAAAGGACAAAGACCTCGAGAAAACAATCACAGCCTACGACAGAACCATGATCCGCTACGATCCAAGAAGAACAGAACCGCACAAACCATCACGCTCAAAACAGGGTGCAAGAAGAAAAAAGCAATTAAGCAAAAGGTGAAACAATGATAATACCAGTTAGATGCATTTCATGCGGAGAAATCGTCGGAGACAAATGGGAAAAATTCAGCAGCGAACTGGCCCTCGGCAAAGACCCGAAAAAAATACTCGACAGCCTGAAAGTCGAAAAATACTGCTGCAGAAGTACGCTGATAACCAACGTAGACCTGATAGACGACATTGCGATCTTCAAAAAAAGATTAGTGCCATCTAAACAAGAATAAGAAGATAATCATCTGCTCCTGTAGTCTAGTCCGGTAAGGATGCCGGCCTTTCAAGCCGGTGGCTCGGGTTCAAATCTCCAAAATATTGCAAGCTTACTAATATTTAGAGTGAAAATCCCGGCAGGAGCATTAATTATTTATTCATTTCTAGGTAAATAAACTCTACATGCAAGATAAACAGGCAAAAGCAGGGGTCGCCAAGCTGGTCAAAGGCGCTGGGCTTAGGACCCAGTCTCGTAGGAGTTCGAGGGTTCGAATCCCTTCCCCTGCACCAACCCATCTCCTCATTCACAACAATTCCAAAACAGCTTCCCTCATAACATCCTTTGGCGCCTTCTTCCCGCAAAACAACTCAAACGATTTAGCACCCTGGTTAACAAACATCTCAACCCCGGATATAGTCCTGCATCCAACAGCTTTCGCATCCCTCAAAAGCCGCGTCTCAACCGGGTTATACACAATATCCATAACAACCAGACCCTTGCGCAAAAACTCACTTCTAACAGGCGACTCCCGCACATGAGGATGCATCCCGACAGACGTAGCATTCACCAAAACATCGCAATCATCCAATTGCTCAATTGTCCCGCACCTCGCTCCGCCGCAAAAACACTCATTAACCTGCTCCGACAACTCCCTCCCTCTCTTCTCAGTCCGGTTCACAATCACAATATTAGCCCCCTTTTCAGCAACACCAAAAGCAACAGCCCTTGCAGCCCCCCCGGCTCCAAGAATCATCACATTCTTGCCCTTAAGCTTAATCTTTGAAACAAGCGCATCACAAGCCCCCGAACAATCAGTATTATACCCAACAAGCGTACCATCCTCATTCACAACCGTATTCACAGCGCCAATCCTCTTTGCAGCCGCATCCACCCGATCAAGATACTTCATCACATCAACCTTATAAGGAATAGTGACATTAAACCCCCTTGCACAAAGAGCGCGCATGGAAGCAACAGCTCCGCACAAATCAGACACCTCAAATGCCAGATACACATAATTAAGGCCAAGCTTGCAAAATCCGGCATTATGCATCGCAGGCGACATGCTATGCCCAACCGGGTTCCCGATAACCCCGACAAGCTTCGTCTTTGAATCAATCATCATATCATAACCCCGTCAATCTCCTTCATCAGGCTCATATCAACCTGTCCCGAAGCCGACTCCCTGCCTTTCTTAAGCGAGGCAAACGTAAGGAAGCTGCCAAACCGCGTGCACAACACACGGCTCAGCTTCCCCTTCTCACCCATGCAAAAAGATACAATCTTAACATCCTTTGAAAGAACATCCCCCGAACGCTCAAGAAATTCAAGGATAGTTGCATTATCACTATATTTAGCAGCCATCGTAACAATCTTTACCACACTAGCCTGCTTTGCAGCGCACGACTTAAGAATCATCAACAAATCCCCGACGCAGGGGGTCTGGTTAAAATTATGATACGAGCATATAATTTTCGCACCCGCATTCTCAAACACACTGAAATCAACATCAATTTCAATATCAACATAATCTGCACCCAAACTGCACGCCTTCTCGAGCAGCATCAATCGCTCCCTCTCATTCCCCCTGAAATAGCCGCCGTCAATTTTGCGCCTGACAGTAACAATCTTAACAACATTCGCAGCACCCATCAACCTCTTCAAACCATCATCAGTCAACGCAGACATATAATCAAGCCTGAACTCAACCATATCCGCACCCAGATCTTCTGCAAGCTTAACATCCTTCAGCGCACCATCCACGCTCTTCGACACAATCGGTACAGCAATCATTCCCGCTCACCTGCCGGGTACCCTCCCAGCACTTTCAAAAAAACCGTTCTTTTCTTCAGCCCCTTAAGCACTTCCACCACAGCCGCATCATCCGGGTGCCCGCCAAACTCCAAGTAAAACACATACTCGCCCATCTTCCTCTTATTCGGACGCGATTCAATCTTCGACAAATTTATGCCTCTCTCTGCAAACAGTCCCAATATCTCATGAAGTATCCCGGGCCTGTCCACACAGTCAAACACAATAAAAGTCATGTCATTACCAGTCCTTTTGCTATACCCATTACTTAACACAGCAAACAGGGTAACATTCTGCCCGCTATCCTCCACTTTACTCTCAATAACATTCTTCTGATAAACCTGCGCCGCAATCCCGGGCACAATCGCACCCTCTCCTCGATTCTTTGCAAGCTTTGCAGACGCTGCATTGCTTGAAGTATGCACAACCTCCGCACCAGCAAAATTCTTCCTGATATAGCCTCTGCACTGGGCATGAGCCAGAGGATGAATATAAAGTCTCTTTATCTCCTCCTTTTTACCCCCAACCAGATTATACGATATCCTCAAACACATTATACTGCTGATCTTCACATCAAACTCAAGGAACGCATCAAGCGTCTCACCAACACTCCCTGACGTCGAGTTCTCAAGCGGAACAATTGACACAGAAGACCTGCCCTTATCAAGCGCATCAAACACATCATAAATAGTATTTTCAAACAACAGATGCGCATCTTTCTTATAAACAAGCGCAGCCTCATGGCTGAAAGTGCCCTTTGGACCCAATATGCTTATATTCATATCATACCCCTTTTTTCATATCTGCTTTTTCATATCTTCAAGGACTCCAAAAAAATCAGGATAAGTTTTCGAAACACACCCCTCATCCTTTATAACAACACCAGCAACCCTCATCCCTGCAACCGCAAAACTCATAGCAATCCTGTGATCATCATAAGTCTCAATAACCGCCCCATGCACCTCTCCCCCCTCTATTACCAACCCATCCGGAAGTTCCTCTGCACTGACACCCATCTTTTTAAGCTCCGCCACAGTCGCAGCAATTCTGTCAGTCTCCTTGATGCGCATATTAGCCACATTAACAATCCTCGTCACACCCTCACAAAACGCCGCAAGCACAGCAAGCGTCATCGCAGCATCAGGCATACTATTCATATCAATCTCACCAACACCCTTCAACTTCCGAGGCCCCTTAATCTCAATCCAGTCAGGCCCCTCATCCCTGGAACAGCCCATCTTCACAAGCGCATCCACAAAACCCTTATCACCCTGCGCAGACGCAGGATTTACCCCGGTAACCCTTACCCTGCTCCCGGTTACAGCAGCAGCTGCAAAAAGATAAGATGCACTCGAAAAATCTCCTTCAACAACATAATCGCGCGCATAATAAACCTGCCCTGTCTTCACCTTGAACCTGCGATAATCCTCATTCTCAACATTAATCCCAAACTCCCTCATAGACGCAATAGTCATATCAATATACGGCTTTGAAGTAAGCTCGCCAACTGCATCCACAACAACATCATTCCTCGCATAAGGTGCGCAAAGAAGAATAGACGTAAAATACTGCGAACTCTTATCTCCTTTAATCTTTGTGGTCCCGCCTTCAATCCCGCCTCCTTCCACAAGCACAGGCGGACACCCGTCACTCTTTATAGAATGCGCAGAAACACCCAAAAGCCCAAGAGCATCCAGAAGATCGCCAATCGGGCGCTCATTCATCCTCTCATTACCCTTGAGAATCACATGGCCTGACTCAACCAACGCACACGCCGTTGTCAAAAATCGCATAGCGGTTCCCGCATTTCCCAAAAATATCGGGTCTTGGGGCGCATCCAGCCTCCCCCGCCTCCCACTGACAATATATGTATCACCTTGTTTTTCAACACTCACTCCAAGCTG
>JAIWAJ010000011.1:0-13842 GCA_048634435.1 Methanosarcinales archaeon | reverse complement strand
AAATTCACTAAATTTGGCTGTAAAAATGTTGCGATATTTGGTGCAGGGGCGCAAATTTCGACAGCTGTTTATACTGCAGAACTACTAAATGATATCCCCGATATTGAATACAATCGTATTGCGACAAGAACTGAAAATGTAAATGGTCGTGATGTAAGCGCCATTATAATAGAACTGATATATTCAGGAGAACCTGAGCATTGTATTAGGTAAATTTGGCTTCCAGGCTTTTTCAATTCACTCTAGCCTGAAATAAATCCTTCTGTTGTTTTTGCCTTTGTTTTCTGCTTTGAGGATTTGTATGTTTCCTATTTCTTTTGTGTTTTTTACGTGGGTTCCTGCGCAGGCCTGCTGGTCAAGGCTTTCTATGTCTACGATTCTTAGTTCCTTAATTGATTCGGGTAGCTGCATTTTCAGTTTTACGATTGAGGGGATTTTGAAGGCTTCTTCTCTTTTCATGAATTTTATGGTGACTGGCAGTTGCTTTTCTATTATTTCATTGGCTTTGGCCTCGTATGAGCTTATTTTTTCGCGGTCAAAGCTTTCGAGACTGAAGTCGATTCGTGTCTTGTCTTCGCCTATCTGGTTGCCGGTTATTTGCGCGCCTGTATCGTTGTGGATTATTGCGCTCAGGATGTGGCAGGCAGTGTGGTAGCGCATGAAGAGGTGCCTCCTTTGCCAGTCGATGATTCCTTTGACTTTGTCGCCTTCCTTTAGGCCTGGTTCTGTGACTTCATGGCTTATCCTGCCTCCAAATTTGCCTGCGTAGACTACAGGGTATTCTTTGGTGTCTTTTATGAGTTTTCCTGTGTCACATGGCTGGCCGCCTGAATTCGGGTAAAAAGCAGTCTTGTCGAGGGTTATGTATTTGCCTTCTGAGACGGTTTTTACTGTTGCTTCAAACTCTTTCAGGTAGCAGTCCTTCATGTATAGAGCTTCCATAGTTTATCTCACTTTTTTAATCTTTTTATTGGTTGCTGTTGAATCCTTTGTCTATTAATAGTCCTTGCAGGAAATAATCCTTTTTATGATTTTAAATAAATTTCAGAGAGATCAGGTGGCAATTTGTTGCCTCTTGCTTCGGATACTGTCGATTCTGGATTTAGCCGGTCATGATTTTCATGACCATTTTTGCATTTAAATTTTCAAATGTGCGTGGATTCCGGTCTCCTGTGGCATATATCTCAAATGATGTGCTGTCTTTATGGCCATGAACATCGGATGCTATTTTCTGGTAAAGATAGCATAATGCAACATCTGGGCGAGGTATAACTTCAATATCCGCATTTTCTCCTGGACTTTTTCCAGATATCCATACAAAGCAGTCATCTGTGACAATGAACGGATTCTCATATCGTCTATGACAGGGAATGCCTCTTCTGGTGTCAGGATTGCAGATATTGCCTCCTGTTTTTTTCTTAATTTTGCGCCATATGCTCTCAGGCAGGAAATATTCGCCATCCTTGTAGTCTCCTTTTTCCACTATGGCTTTTTTAATTTTCGGGCAGATGCCTTCGGTGTCAGACCTCTTATTTTCATGCTCAGCTTTCTTTTTGGCACCGGTAACTCCTTTAATAATTGAGTCAGCTAAACCCTGATCTGGTTCATATATCCTGAACCATTGTGGACTGTCAGTGAACACGTCAAGGTAATCCTTTGACTTTGGATTTTCCTTAATCTTTCTATATATTCCTGTAATTTCGCGGTAGTGGATGGGGTCTTTGAATCCTAAATAGAGATTATCTTTAGTAAGTTCTATTGAAATCTCTAGTCCAGAGAAGCTGTGTCCTGTATATTCCTCCAGAGTTCTTCCTCTTCTTTCTTTAAATTTGGGAATACCGCCAATAGTCATAACTATCAAATAGTATATGATTTTAAATAAGTTGCTCTTATCTACGGAAGATCGGCAGGAAGTAAGGCAGATGCTGCTGAAATTGGGAAGAAAACCTGAAACATTAACCGGGCATTCTCTTATGTGCGACACTTTTCATATAATTGCTGATTTGGGCTATTTTATCTATATCAAGCTGGTATACTTTGGTTTCAGGTTCGGGCATTGATTCTGTGATTTTTTTTGATGCAGCTTTATCGAGGTTAAACATGTGCCTTGAGTGGTATAATGCTTTTTTTGCTTTCTGGTTCTTATGCATGAAAAGTGCGCTCACAGTCTTTTTGAATATTTCAGCATCTTTTATCTTCTGGTTTTTCTTTTTTGGTGTGAGCCTTACTATTGCAGAGTCTACTTTCGGAGCAGGGTAATAGCTGGTTTTGGATACTTTTGTGATGTATTCTGGTGTGAAGTAGTATTGCGCCATTACTGAGATTTTTGAGTATTCTTTTTCACCCGGGTTTGCTATGAGGCGCTTTGCAAACTCTTTCTGGTACATGAGGACAGCAGGCTTTTTTAGTTCCCCAAGCTTCATTGTGAGTTTCCCTGATATTGAATAGGGTATGTTTGATACGCATTTGTCAAATGGGGGGTATTCAATCTTCAGGGCGTCAGCATTTATGATTTCAATTGAACCCGCGAATTCTTTTTTTAGCATGGCTGCAAGAGAGGAATCAAGCTCGATTACTATTACTTTTTTTGCCTGTTTTATGAGTTCTTTTGTTAGTGTTCCGGGGCCGGGGCCAATTTCGAGGATGGTTTCGGTTTTTTTTATTTTCGCGGCATCTAACTCTTTTTTGATTGCGACTTTGTCTATCAGGAAGTGCTGGTCTAGGCTTTTTTTCGGGTGTATGTTGTATTTTTTCAGGAGGTTGCGCATAGATTCTAATTGGTGCTGATATTTTTAAAGCATTGTGAGATTCCCGGGGACACCAAAATGCCTGCTTTTTTATTGTGTATAAAGTATGAACAGACAATAAAAAGCTTAGGATTCTCCAATCATCACCAATATCCTATGATTTTTTAAAATTATTGCGCGAACAAAAGGATATGCAATGTTCTATATGCAAAAAAGAAGCAGTAATTTACAGGAAGCACGAGGGCCGTGCGCTTTGCAGGAAGCACTTTTTTGACTCTTTGGATAAGAATGTGAGGAAGACAATCCGCGTAAAGGGATTACTGCCGAGGGGCAGCCATATTGCAGTTGGCCTGTCCGGTGATAATGATTCAATTTTGCTTCTTTACCTGTTATGTAGGCTGAATGAAAAGCGCTGTGACCTTAAAATATCTGCTATCTTTGCAGATGAAGGGATTAGAGGATATCGAAAAAAAATGGTGCCTGCTATTGAGAAATACTGCAAGCAGCAGGGTATTGCCCTCCATTTGACATCATATCAAACTCTGTTTAAGATGACACTGGATGAGATTAGAGAGAAACTAAAAGGCAAAAATATTGATATCTGCGCATGCTGCCGTGTACTGCGCACGATTGCACTAAACAGGGAAGCGGAAGTTATTGGAACTGACTGTCTTGCCGTGGGCTGCAACATGGATGACGAGGTACAGGCTATAACAGCAGGCTACTTTAGCTGTGATATTATGCCTGAGATGAAATCTCTTTTTAAGTTTGTGAAAGAACAACCTCCTTATCTTCGGATAATAAAACCGCTTGCAGAGGTGCCAGAAAAAGAGGCGGCGCTCTATGCCAGGCTGAAAGGATTCTATGCTGAACCTAAAAAATGCCCTTACCGGAACACGTCTTTTGGGCGAAGGATTGGAGACATGCTGGACAACCTCGAGGCTAAACATTCTGGTGTGAAATTCAATATTCTGCGCACTCATGAGAAGATTGAACAACTGCTGTGAATTCTGGTAATTCTGCATGTGCCGGGGATAATATCGTACGAATTATTATTGCTTTGACTGCACATCAGAAAACAAATCCTGAATAGAATCCTCTTTACTGAATGCAGCGAAAAACTATCTTTTCTTCCTATGCCTCATCTTTTTACTCTTTTTCTTTAGTTTATGTCTTCTCATCTTTGAAGATTTTCTTTTTTTGCCGCAAGGCACATTGTTCACCCATCATATTTTAGTTATCAGCTTTCTGATAACACCGTATTTCTTGTCAAGAGCTCTGCTTTGCTTTCTAATATCCAGGATATCTTTTTCAATTTCCTCAATCTTGACTGCCATATCAGCAGGATGCTCTTTATTAATCGCCTTTGAGAGTCTTTTTATGATTTCAATATCTTTAAATAACCTATCCTTCTGTATCTCGTAAGACTTCAAATTTTCTTCAGTTTTCTTAATCTGCTTCATTTTATTTCCGATAATCTGATTAGCTGAAAGATACTCTTTTTTAATCTTGGATTCTTCATCTGCAATTACCTTGAGAAAGTTTTTCAAATGCTCTTCACGCGTATCGATTTCTTTCAACTTGGTTTCAAGCTTCAGTGTCTCGCCGTATTCTCTTTTAATCACTTCCTCAAACTTTGCAATAGACTTATGCTCTTCATTCACCATTTCTGATTCTTCTTTAACATTCTGTTCAATGCCAGCGATTTCGCCGTCTATCTCATCTCTCAGCCCCTCAACACGCTTTTTTTTCTCTTTTATGTTTTTTACCTTATTGGTTAATATCAGCTTCCCCAGGCGGTCATATTCCACAGAAATTATGTTTTCCTTGCTCAATATTTCAGCCCATGTCTCAACAGTTTCAATCGGGATAGACAACTCTTTTGAAAGTTCACTAGCAGATACTGTCTTTCTCTCAGACACAATTTCGAGCAACTGGTCAATTCCAGTTTCAAGCATCGTATCTTTCCATTGCGCCAAATATTTCACCTTCCAGGCAAATCAATAATTCATTATAATTATACATATAATAATATAAAGTAGTTTTATATAAGAAATATATACATGCAAAAATTAAAAAAGAACGGACAGGCTGCAACAGAATATCTCATAGTAATTGCTATCTCATTACTCCTTTTGACCCCCATAATGCTAGTCGGGAACAATGCTTTAGCGGACCTGAAACACACTTCTGAGAATGTAATTGCACAGGACGCTGTGAACCAGATAAAAGAGATGTCACAAATTGTTTATGCACAGGGCTCGCCTGCAAAAATGACAAAAAAAGTTAAATTTCCCCGGAACATAATGGGGACCACCGTTTCACACCAGACGATTATCATAACACTAAACTATAAATCATTACCGAACGATATACCTGCGATGGTGGACTTCAATGTCACCGGCAGCCTGCCAACGACATCCGGTACTCATAAGATATGCGTCGAAGCTATAGACTACGGTGTGAATATCACAGGAGTCACATAGACGCAGGCAAACAAAAGTATTTAATAATTCTGATAAAAGAACAACACGGACAGATGTCTGATGATGACAAGGAGGTGACATGATCCATGCCTATGCAGGAGATGATTTCACCTACTTATCTGAGAACAAAGCATTATACAGGTATATACTCACTAAACCCGGCAACAACATTCTCCTTTTTAAAAGCGAACTTAATCTTCCTGCCCAGAACCTTTTTTCCTTCGTGCTGGATGCGCTTTATCCATCCCGGTAAAATCAATTCGCAGGCAAGCCCTTTTGGCTCCTGCACAAAATTAATCCTCACCTCAACACCCTTGGAAGTCCTCTCGATTTTCATATCAAACACATTATTCCCGGCAATTTTTCCGCATCTGTACATATGCCCCCAGTAATCAGAAAATTTCGGCTCAATTACAATGACTTTTTTCAGCATATCCGGCCTGATGCCAAAAAGAAAATCATCAACAGCATAAATAAAAAGCGAAGAAGACCATGCCTGGTCAGTTGCACCAAGCAGCTTTCCAGTCTCAGCATCCACGACTTCCGACAGCGCTCCCGGCTGGAACTTTTCGCAGTCATACGCAAAATCATCAAGACAACTCAATCCCTCGCGAATCATGCCATACCTCAAAAAAGCCGCGGCACCCCATCCCGTCGTAAGCCCCCAGCAGGACCCCGTATGATATCCTGACGGGCTATAATTCCTGCTCATTTTTGATCTGGTCCTGATGCCATAAAGGCTCTTCAACTCTTTTTCCGCAATCTTCAGCACAGACTCTGCTTTTGTATCTGATGTTAAGCCGAAAAATACCGGCACCAGCCCGTTAGCAGTCACTTCCGGGTCAGGCATATTCGAAAATGAATCATAATAAGTCTTCTTATTACTATTCCAGAAACTCGTGTTCAGTCTCTTATTCATCTTCATCGAGAGTTTAGGCTCTATTGTCTTTAATGCTTCGCTCCACATCGCCTGTACTTCAACTGCACTCCCGCGCCTCTCAATAGAATCCATCCACGTCTCAGAAGGCTCATGGACAACAACATAATCCATCACCTCCAGATTCTTAAGCACTTTCTTTATCACTCCGTTAAGTTCTTTTCGAAGTGTCAAATCACCGCTCTTTTTCTCATAATCCTCAAGCGCAATCAAAAACAGCGGGTCAACATCAGCTCCATGATACTCAGTCCTTCCGTCCGGGTGAACAATACACGGCATCCTCTTCTTCTGGAATTTTGCCATCGTCACGAATATCTTCCTTGCAGATTCAAACTCACCCATATCAACAAGCCCGAGCAGGCTCCAGAAGACATCCCTTCCCCAGAACTCAAGAAACCATGGATAACCTGCAAAAATACCCAAACCCAGATCCGATTTATTCACAAGTCCAAAAAGGCTGTACTGTGCCCAAATATACGCCTTATCCAGCCGGTCCCACGGAGTGTTAATATCATGGTCATGATATCTTTTCACAGACCTCTTCACTTTTGAAGCCAGAAGCCGGTCCCAGTTCTGCATGCATTTATCATACACTTCAACCAGCATGTCCCTGCTCTTATCACTCCCGCAATACACAAACGGTACTTTTATCTCCTCGTGAGCTCCAAGTTCAAAACTAACAGTATACTCAGAAGGAATAAAGCAACACTGCGGCGAACCAGGATTATGGTTCTTATACTTCCTACAAAGGCTGCTTGCAACGTCAACATTTTTTTCTATTATCCCTGCTCCGAACATACAACATCCAACACTCGACTCAACAACCACACACTTCCTCAGCTCATTAAATTCAGCCTGATATTTCCTCTCATGAACATTCTCCTGCTTGTATCTCATATTGACTGCTGCTTCAAGGTCAATGCGCACCTTTTTTTCTCTTGCGGTCTTGTTCTTCAGATAAATTACAGATATCACCGATGGATAATCATCAGGCGCAAAAACAACTTCAGTCACATCAAGATCATCACGGGAAAAATAATGCTTAACCCCCCACGGTTTTACAACGCACTTTGAACAATTTTCTGAAGAAAGCCATGTCCCGTTTATTCTATAGGCAAAATACTCAAACACCTTGACTGGCGGAACCCACACACCGCACCATTTCGTTTTAAATCCACCATCTGCAGAGCGGTTAATAAAGGAATGCAAACCAGAAGCATTATACTCTTTCGCTCCAAGCTCCTTACTATCAACAATCCAACTTAACATAAAATCGCCCGACGAATATCAGAAACATTCACTAAAACTATTTAAACGAAGATGTATATATATCTAACTAAAAGAGGGGTTATATTCGCCGGATTATCACGTTAGAGTCCTAAAACAGCTTGATTTGAGATAAAGATGATTCTATAGTGAAAAAAATATTCCGTAAAAAAGGTGTTGAAATTCATGGACGATGTGTCAGCCAAAGGAGAGTACCTTTTTGAAGTATCGTATGAAGTTGCAAACAAAGTCGGCGGCATCTACACTGTAATTCACAGCAAGTCAGAGCAGATGGCAAAGCATTATGGTGATAAGTACTATACAATCGGCATCTACAATCCTGATAAGGCAAAAGTTGAATTCGAGGAAAAAGAGTCGAAAATACTAAAGCCGACATTTAAAAAGCTAAAAAGCATGGGCATTATATGCCATTTTGGCACCTGGACCTCCGCGAGAGCCAGGCCGAACTGCATACTACTGGACATCGACGGGTACAGAGACCACCTGAATGACATCAAGAAAGAACTATGGATGAATCACAAAATAGACTCGCTCCGCTCTGATTCCTGGTTCGGGGACCCGGTAGTATGGTCATATGCAGTAGGAATCCTTCTGGAAAACCTGGAAAAAGACCTGCGCCTTAAGAATGTCGTAGCCCAGTTTCACGAATGGATGGCAGGAGTAGCTCTTCTCTACCTGAAATCAAAAAAATCAAAAATTGCAACAGTCTTTACCACGCACGCCACAATGCTCGGCAGGACCATGGCAAGCTACAGCGATAACCTGATCAATGAAATAGAAACCGGACTGAACAGCGGCAGGGTAGTAGACCCGAAAAAAGCCTACGAATACAATGTCGAAGCAAAGCACCAGACAGAATGCGCATGCGCAAAAGCATGCGACGCCTTCACAACAGTATCAGAGACAACCGGCAGGGAAGCAGAATACATACTCTCAAAAAAGCCGGACGTCATACTTCCAAACGGCCTCAATCTCGGGAAATACCCGTCAATGGAAGAATGCATCTATCTTCACCGCAAATACAAGGAAAAGATAATGGACTTCCTTTCAGGCTACTTCAAGCCATATTACGAAATCAACCTGAAAGACCCGAGAATCATGTTCATCTCCGGCAGGTACGAGGTCCGCAACAAAGGCATAGACATGTTCATCCAGAGTCTCGGGAAACTGAACAATGAACTCAAAGAAAAAAAGGACAACACAGACGTATTCGCTTTCATACTAATACCTGCAAACACAAAAAGCGAGAACCACGAGGTTCTTGAAAACATATCCCTGTTCTCCGGCATAAAAGAATACGTGGATGACCTTTCTGCAGACATCAGCGCAAACATAGTAGACTCACTTACATCCGGAAACACAGACATAAAGCTCTCAAATTATCTTACAGAATACCAGAAAATAGACATCAGAAAACTCGCGGCATCATTCAAATCAAGAAATGGTGGCAGTGCGCCCCTGTGCGCATTTGAACTGCATAACCAGGACGCAGACATAATAATCCGGATGCTTAAAGAAAACAACCTCCTGAACAGGGAGGAAGACAAAGTAAAAATAATATTCTACCCTGCATACCTCTCAAATTCAGACAGGATGCTCTCCCTCAGCTACAATTCATTTGCAATCGGCTGCAGTCTTGGGGTGTTCCCCTCACTGTACGAGCCATGGGGCTACACACCCCTTGAAGTCATATCAAACGGCGCCCTCACAATAACAACAGACGTATCCGGCTACGGCAAATTCATGGAAAAAGAAGTAAAGACTCATACCAATCCCGGGATATACATCCTCAACAGGAGCACAAAGAAATATGAAGAAACCACTGATGATTTGAAAAACATGCTCCTGGAAGTTGTGAAATTAGACAAAAGCGAAATGATATCAAGAAAATACCATGCAAAAAGACTCTCAAAACTTGCAGACTGGAAGAACCTCGCGAAAAATTATATTATAGCGCACAACGCAGCCCTGAAAAAAGTCAAATAAAAGTCCACTACGCATCCTAAAAATAAGAAAAGAGATAACCAACTATACTTCTCGAAGGCGCCTGGAATGACCAAAAACAACAAAACTCTGATCGCATACTGCGGACTCTACTGCGGCGACTGCTTCAATTACAAGGGCGAAATAGCAGACCTTGCAAGAGACCTGAGAAAAAAACTAAGAGAATCAAAATTCGACCGCGCCTCAGAAGGGCTCTCAAAATATTTCAAAGACTTCAAAGACTACGATACGTGCTACCGTGTACTTGGAAGCATGGTAAGGCTGCGCTGCAAAAAAGCATGCACAAACGGCGGCGGAAACCCCAACTGCAAAATCAGAAAATGCTGCCAAAAAAAAGAAATTCGCGGCTGCTTTGAATGCGGGGAATTTGAAACATGCACAAAATTTGACTTCCTGAAACCCATACACAAAGATGCAAACCTGAAAAACCTGAAAAAAATCAAAAAAAACGGGCAGGACAAATTCATAAGTGGAAAAAGAGACTGGTAAACACCAGGCAGCACACTTTTTTTGCGCATTAAAACAATTATATAAACAGAAAAACAAAATAATAATTATGAAATTACCCAAAATTGCAAAAAAAGCAGCAGTTATTATTGTCTGTATTCTGATTGCATACTCATTGGTATCTTATATTATGCTTCTGTTTATTGGCTCATTTACAAAATCAGTAATAGCGCCAATGAGCTATGCGAATATAAATTTCATGAATTGCGAAATGAGAGAAATAAATGATAATTACATAAATAATATAATTTCACAACGTTGTGATTTTATGACTCTAAGCAGACCGTGCTCAATAAATGGACTTAAAAATCTGGCAAATAACATGCCGATAGACAAAAGCAGGCAGAATACCGGCTTTTTGACGGACGTTGTTTTTCTTGGATACCAAGATAGCATCCGTAAGGATACATGTAAAATTAAGGAATTCGAGAATTTTCATGACAAGCGGGAAGGTTCTTTATATACTCCCTCTTTGTTTTGGGCAATTGTTATTGACCATACGGTAATTCATCCGCAAAAACAAACATTTTCAGCTAATATTGCAATTAGTCTTGACATCCGATTTCTTACAGCAGTGGAGGCAATAATGACTGCATGGACCAGAGGCATAAGTAATGAGTTCAAAGAAAAATGCCTGCTTGATTCTGAAATCTGCGACCAGAAATATCATGAACTCTACGAGATACTAACTGAGAATATGATAGAAATAGCGCGTGATGAATCAGCAGAAAGGAATATTACTTACAAAAAAGCATCGCCCCTTCATGAGGGCGACGACCTGTACTTATTATTCAACAATTTTCTTTATGCATCAGAAGAAAATGATAACTGGAAAAATCCAGTATCAAACATGACTTTCACTCTAATTTCAGAAATAGGAAACCTCTATGCCATCCAGTTTGAACACAAAGAAAAAACAGGTCAGATATCAGACCACAGAGAAGTTTTACTGTCTGAAATGGATGGTATTCCACTAAACGTAATACAGGAATGTGCATATGTTATGGCTATAGCCGCAACTAAATCGGCATCAATTGCCGGGCTTACCCAGGGAATAAAAGATAAATGTGAAAAGATTGAAGAAAAGTATGTTGCCTGCATGAATGACATAAACTGTACAAAAGAAGTGTTTCAAAGCAAGAAGTACCAGAATTGTATAATCACATGTGATGAGATTATTGATAGCGAATTTAAAAAATATGTGGAATGCAGGAACAGCTGTAATACTATCGATTGTGACGATATATGTGGAAAAATAGAGGGAAAATATGAGAAATGGGATAGCGAATACCCTTCCTGCATAAATGAATGTTATTATGGTGACCTAAATGAATAAATTTGTGGATTCTGTAAAAAAATCATTGATTGAGGCACTTAAAGAGCTAAAAATAATGTCCGTTCTAAAAATCTATGTTGCTATCGCCATTATAATCTGCGCAGTATATGGAGTATATAACACATTTTTGCATATTGATTATTATGAAATCAAAAATATAGAGCAAGTACTTGGTATGGCCGTATGGCCGGCAATTCTTATTTTCCTTATTCATTATCTGATACTATTTGAAGTTTCGCGTAAAACAGAAAAGCGCAGGTTTGAAGTTATGAAATATATAAAATTCATTGCAATGTTTGTTATAATTATTGTAACAATGTTTGTTATAATTATTGTAATTTATCTGGGGTTATCTTACGCTGCATCTGTTTTAAGTCCTATAGACATACATGTGGATGATAATCCGGATAATGGATTGTATGTATCTAATAATTTAAGGACATATCTTGACAATAGTTATTTGGTTCATATTTACACCATCCTGAAATATATTGGATTTTTCGTGTTTCTTATGCTCTTTTATGCTCCATTCATACAGTATGTTGAGAAGAGAGGGTTCTGGTATTCACTTAAAAAGAGCGTATTGGTATTCATAAAAAAACCCGCCGATGTAACCGGAAGCATCATAATATCGTTTGTTCTTTTTGCAATACCTTCAATCATATTCATACTGCCCTTTACATTCACACTATCTCCTGTAGTTGTCCTGTACTCTGCCTATCCGCCTTTGTTTGTGCCCTTAACCATGATTCCTGCAATATTTGGCATGACACTAGGGACTATTTTGATGTATTCATTTATTGCGAAGTATTGCGAAAATGAGATTGCGAAAAACTAAAAGCCATCCAAATAACAGACAAAACCAAACAAAAATCATCTTCCAAACTTCACAATCTCACACATTTATAAACTCTTAAACTAAATATTCTACAAGGGAATACATTAAAAATCAGTGAATTCTATGCCAAACACATTAAATCAGATGAACCAGAAAATAATTGAAAAAATCCTAAAACAGCTTCGTATAAGCCCCACTGACGTCGCATACGAGAAAAAGCCAAAAAACGTCGTCATAATAACAGCAGAATACCTCCCAAGAGACATAACCCAAATCTCCCTCCAGTGCAAGAATCTTGCAGAAGGCCTTGTCCAGAGAGGCATAAACACCCACGTAGTATCCTTTGACCCCTGGAAAGAAGGGCAGACCTCAAACATCGGTGGAGCAGAAATCCACTATGTCGGCAACTCCGTCAAATCATACTCGCCCCTTACATGGGCAATCACATTAAGCATGGAAATCGGCAGGGTCGTAGCAGACATCTACCATCACGAAGGAAACATAGACCTTATTCACACCCATGAATGGCTGATGTTCCCTGCAGGCATAACACTTCAAAACGCACTGAGAAAACCCCTGATAACAAGCTATTATTCGCTGCAGGAGCAGCGCACCCCCGGCATAACAAACGGGTTCACAGAAGCAGTAAAGCAGATAGAATGGCGCGCAAGCCAGAACTCAAACAGCATACATGTAAACAAAGAATGGATGAAGCACGCCCTTATCCGGTTCTATTCGCCGCAGGAATCCAAAGTCAATGTCTTCAGTCCCGAAGCCTCGACATGGACAAAAGACATAGTAAGAGATTATTCATGGGTGCTCAAAAACTGGGACACCTCTGAATATACCCCGAAAAAAGAACAAAAGGATAACATATGAAAATACTTCACCTGACATCAGAATATCCCCCGCACAAAGTAGGCGGCCTTGGAACGCATGTAGATGACCTGACCCGTGCGCAGGTAAAAGCAGGGATAGAGCCCATCGTCATTGCATGCGCTTTCTCAGGCAGCCAGGGCTACGAAAATGTTGACGGAGTGCATGTATTCCGCTTCGATGCAGACAACATACCTGCAGAAGACTTCCCATCATGGGCGCTCCAGATGAATGTCCTGATGCAAAACCAGGCAAGCAAAGTCATCGAAGAATTCAAAGACATCTCCTTGATACATGCGCATGACTGGCTTGCTGCAACAGCAGCAATTGGCCTCAAGCACATCTACAGAATCCCATTACTCTCGACAATACATTCACTTGAAGAAGGTCGCCGCGGCGGCATATACGAAGACCGCCAGGAACTGATACACGACATAGAAAGAAAGATGGTATATGAATCATGGCGTGTAATCACCTGCTCAAACTTCATGAAACAAAGCGTATGCTCATCATTCTACACCCCGTGGGACAAAATCGATGTAATACCCAACGGAGTGAACATGTCCAAATATGATTTCAATTATGATCGCTATGCAGAAACAAGAAACAAGTTTGCCCTCCCGCATGAGAAAATAGTATTCTTCGTCGGGAGGCACGTATGGGAAAAGGGCGTTGATGTGCTTGTTGGAGCAGTCCAGTCTGTGCTGAAAGAGGTTCCTGAAGCAAAATTCGTAATCACAGGCGAAGGCTACATGACCGACAAATGCAGGGACCTGACAAACCAGATGGGATTGGGGGACAAAGTCTTATTCACAGGCTATACA
>JAIWAJ010000010.1:0-14201 GCA_048634435.1 Methanosarcinales archaeon | reverse complement strand
CACCAGACTTGTTCTTCTCTATAATGATCATGTATCCCTGCACTATTATCAAAAGAAAAGGTATGAATGACCTGATACGGGTGTACACAAGCGGAACCACACAAAACAGAACCGCAAGCAAAATTAACACAAAAAATATCCCGAATATGCCCCCGGCAACAGACAGTGCAACTGCCTCAAAGCCGCGGCCAGAAAGAAGCATCTTGTGCCCGGGCTGGATAGAGAGAACTGTATCTGAACTTGGGGCGCCAAGATATATTGATGGTATGAAGTCCATAAAAGAATGCGTTATCCCCATTGAAAGTATAAATATTGACAGGTTTACCGGGTCAAATGAATATGTATAGAACAGCCCAAGGGCAATGAGTGCGATGGTATTTATATGAAGCCCGGGTATAAGGCCGGTCACGCTTCCTGCAAGAATGCCCACCAGTGCATAGGCAATGTATTCAATCATGCTCTAATTTACATACCTGTTCTTTATATCTTAAGTGCCGAACATAGAAATCCTCATGCGATGCGTGACAGAAACTATATATGTGAGCAGGAACAAAATTAATCTTATGAAGCAGGGTTATAGTACATCTACTATTGCGCTTGTTGCGCTGATATGTGTAGCGGTTTTTCTGGTATGGACAACTTACCAGTCAACTGCCGGTGTTAATTATTCCAAGAAAATAACTGACCGCCAGAGCCGGGGAGCAAAAACTCATTGAATTCATGAATATGCTTTCAGACGGGACCGGCGCAAAAAGGTACACTGTTGATGATGCGAAAGATGTCTCTAAAGTCATAGAAGAGATAGTGCTGTCCCAGCCAATACCTGAAGAGTCATTCTATCTTGGCTCAACCCCCCCTGGCAACACGATAATCCACAGTTACACCATAACTGCCCCGACACCAATTCCCGGCGTATATGTGAACGCTATCCTGAAACAGTGGAACTGACAATAAGTTAAGTTTTTATAATTATTTACCTCATATAAAAGTGATAACCATGATTCCAAAAATGAACCCCCGGCAGATGGAAAAGATGATGAGGCAGATGGGCATCAAGAACGAGAACATTGAGGCTGATGAAGTCATCATCAGGTGCGCAGACAAAGAAATAATAATCTCAAACCCTGCTGTCCAGAAAGTCAACATGATGGGTCAGGACTCATACCAGATATCTGGTGAAATAAGCGAGCGCAATATTGGCGAAGACGCACCGAAATTCACAGACGACGACATCCAGATGGTAATGGACCAGACAAACTGCAGCAAAGATGAAGCAGAAGACGCGCTTAAAGAAACCACCGGCGATATCGCAGAAGCGATTCTCATTCTCACAAAAGAGTAGACTTCATGACTCGCACAGTTTCCTGCACTGATTCTTTTGAATTATGTTTTAGCTTATATCCTGATGCAGCAAGCTTCTCAACAGAAAGCTGCATTGTCTTCACATCACCCTTCCAGCCGCGCCCCCCGTCCACGCCGCCGGTATACTTAAACTTAACATCCTTCAGCCCAAGCTCAGAAACAACAATATCTGCAAGTTCAGTAACCGTAATCATGTCAGTCGAGCCAACATTATATATCTCAACCCTCTCCTTCTGCAACTGAGCAGTATGAATCATTGCATCAACACAATTCTCCACAAGAAAATAAGACTTATTCTGCCTGCCGTCGCCAAGAATCTCAAGCTCCCTCGGATTCCTGCGAAGTTTGTTCACAAAATCAAAAATAACCCCATGTGTTCCCCTTCTGCCAACACAGTTCGCAAATCGGTATATCACACAAGACATACCAAACGTATAGCAATACGAGCTGATAAGCGCCTCCGCCGCAAGCTTCGATGCACCGTAAAGCGATATAGGAACACACGGCCCGTAATCCTCCCCCGTAGGTATCACAGAAGCCTCGCCATAGACCGTAGAAGTCGATGTAAACATAATCCGCCCAACACCATTCCTGCGCATGGCCTCGACAACATTATAAGTAGCCATCACATTCTGCTCAATATGCACATTCGTATCATGTGCGCCGACCCTCACATCAGGATTCGCCGCAAGATGCCAGACAACATCCGCACCTTTCATCTCTCTATGAAGCTTTTTCACATCAAGAAGATCCCCCTTAATTATTTTCAGGTTCACATTATCCTTAACGTCATCCAGAAACTCACGCCTGCCGCTCGAGAAATTGTCATAAACAATTACTTTATCCTTTCCATCCTCAAGTAGTCTGTCGCATAGGTTGCTTCCGATAAAACCAGCGCCGCCTGTTACAAAATGTATCATACAGAAACACCATTTACCGGCGGATATGCTCAATCACTTTTGCGAATGCCGGCCTTGTCACAAATACACCGATAATCACGCCGCCCATAGTCGTGAGTGCAAATCCTGCCACTCCGCCTCCACCTACAGTCAGGAGCGGAACCATCACAGCTATGGTTGTAGCTGCTGATGCGAAGATAATAAAGAACGCGCGCTCAAGCTTGCGCTTAAGGCTGAGTTCATCTTTTCTCTTCCCGCTTTCATCTGTAATGATTATCTGGTCATCCACCCCGCTTCCGATGGCTGCAATTATGCCTGCAATTGCTGCAAAGTCAATTGTCCACTGAATCAATGCCGCAGCCCCGAATATCAAAAATACTTCTATGCATGACGTCAATATCATCGGTATCACAATTCTCGGGTCCCTGTACCTGAAATACACCACAACACTGACTGCGATTATGGAAAAAAGTATGGCCATTATCGCGGTGCGTATGAACTGCTCCCCTAAAGAAGGTGATATCGTGTTCATCTGGACAATCTCTATTTCAGTCGGCAGTGCACCGGATTCGAGTATTGACTGAAGCTTGTTCATGTTTTTCCATGCATCATCCCTTGAATCACCCGGGCCGCTTATCTGTATGTCCGGCTGGGCTTTGCCCTGCAGGTCAGAAGAAATCTTTAGTGAATCAACAAGTTCATCGTCAAGGTATAAGTCAATGTCACTTGACAAGTAGGTCCTGCTGCCTGAGAAATCCTTTGTGAGGTCGCTTGTAACCGTGGCAAACCGGTCGGCAGCCTCCCGCGAAATCGTTATCGAAAACTCAAACTTCCAGTTGCTTCCAGTTCCGGATATGCCTGTATGCTGCGCATCATCAAACACCTGCTTTATATCCTCACCGGTTATCACATAAGACCTTAATGTTACCGCACCGTCTGCTGTCTTATTTACATATTTGACTATTATTCCCTCAATCTCAACAGTATCATCAGCTTCAAGTACATCGTCACCTATCTTTATTGCATCCTTGTCTGGCAGGTATTCCATCTCATAGGGCTTTTTATTGAAGTTGAATGCAGCAGTATTATTCTGCAGGCTTATGTTCCTGTCTATTGTGGCCTCGAATTTGCCCTGGCGCTCTATGAGGTCTCTTAACTCTTCTTCATCAGCACCAGCCATCTCCAGCTGCACATACCATTCTCCTTCAACTTCCACAGGGCGTATCAGCTTTTCCTTGACACCATAAGAGTCGATTCTCCGCTCAAGCACGACTATAGTCTTTCTGAGATTATCGTCTGTGGAATCCATCAGGTGAATCAGTGCCCTTGCTCCACCTGTCATGTCTATGCCCTGCTTGATATTTGTCTCAAGGGACATTGTTCCTTTCTCATTTAACTGGGGGTATGGCCGTATGGCTACGAGTGCAACAAGTATCAATATCATTACGATTATTATCCTCGGTTCTTTCAACAGCCGTTTTATATTTATCATTTGCCCATGCGCTCCATGTGTATTCTAAGTATCCCGACATTCTGCAGCCATGTGAATGGTATGTCTGCCAAAAGGCCCATTATTATTACAAGGGCGATATCATCAAGTGCAGGAGAGCTTGATACCAGGAACAGTACCGTCATCGCGAGAATTGATGTAACTGACATGGTTATCCCTGTTTTCATTGATGATTTTATGCGCTCATTCAGGGTGCCTTCGCCTCTTCGTTTGATGACTCTCGTCGAGAGAAGGATGTCTGTATCTATCGAGTAACCCATAAGTATCAAAAGGCCGGCAAGGGTGCCCATGCTAAGCTGGATGCCAAGAAGGTTCATGCCCACGAGCGCCGCCACTATGTCTGAAACACCTGCAAGTATTACTGCAAGTGAAGGAACAGGGCTTCGAAAAGTGATGAAAACCACAATAGCCATCGCAAGGAATGCAACTGCAATCGCACTGAGTGCCTGCTTCCAGAATGCCTCGCCGAGTGCTGCGCCGATTGACTGCGTGCTTTGCCCTGTAACGTCGATGTTCAGGGCGCCCGTTATCTCTTTGATATCCTCTTTGGTTACTTCTTTGTCTGTTTCTATTACGAGTGTTTTTGTCATACCTGTTAGTATTCTCACTCTTGCTGTTGTGCCATATTTGTCATGTACAAGCCTTGCAGCTTCCGCTACATCAACATCGCCCCTGTATTCAATTGCAGCCTGCGTTCCTGACTTGAAGTCTATGCTGCGCTCGACAAATTCGCCGGTCTGTGTGTATTTGCAGCCCAGGAAAAGTATGCATGCAGCTAATAGCAGTAACGAGACCATCAACATCTTTTTGGGATTGTCTACGATATAATCCATTATCTTTTCCATTATCATCACAATAGACATCTTTTTTGATGCAAGGTTTTATAAATGTTTTATCCAGAGACAAAAGAGAGACCTGCTGTTTATATTTAACAATGCAATACGCAGAATGAGTAGATGTGGAGGATGCGCAGGCGCCATAAACGTTATGCAGCCCGCGCCATTTGGATTTATTAATATCTACATTATATGAAACTCCATCATTTTATTTATTCTCTTAACTTCTTTCCAGTTGCCTCTTGTAGCCATCTGCCTCTTCATTTCCCTGAGCTGATCTATATTCATTGCCATTCACCCTTCCCTCTTGTTATGCATGTGAAACGCTATACATTGCGATAGATTACACTAGTGCTTCATTTGTTTTATCGTCCCAATGGGACTCTCTTTCTAGAAAAAGAGTCTCTCAATCCCCTTATAAAGATAACATATATTGATTTCTATTGTATATATAGTTTTCGATAGTTTAGTATATTATATTAGTCATCGAAAAAACCCATCGGCTTCCATTCCTGCCCTTTTTCATCTTTTGCTGCTTTTGGTTCCCCTGCAGGCAGCGTGACTGGCGGTGTCTGGGCCTGTGCTGCAGGCGGCGGCATCGGTGGTGTGTAACCTGTGGCAGGCGTTATTTGCGGGTTCGCCACACTCTGGACATTCTGTGAATATGGGGTGTATTGCGGTTGCTGCTGTGCGGGTGTTGTTTCTGTTGTTGGGCTCTCAGATGCGATGTGGGACAGGTCCAGGTATCTGTTCTGGAGCCCGGCCGGGGCTTCCTGCGCTTCAGGCTTTGGATCCGGCTGGAATGATTTTTCCACATCCGCAAGGTCAACTTTAGGTGCTTCTCTGTCTGATTTACGATTGAAAAGATTGTCAAATTTTGAGCGTAATGCAGGCGCGCTTTCGCGTCCCTGAGTCGCCCTTCCCCCTGATATCTCTGTTTCACCGAGTCCCTTGTGCTTTATTCTCACATACCCTTTAGGTCTTTTTATGTATACCCGCGCAACTTCGATAAAGACAGCTCCCAGGATGAATGAGACAATTGCAATTGTCATTGTGTCTGTCATAACATATTATTGGCATCGGATGTATTTATTATTTTCTGTGGCACATTGACAGCAATCCGCAAAATGCCGCGTTCGCAAGTTTCTTTAATATTTGCTGCAATCTATTGTTTATGAACTTTGATGTCTTGATCATTGGTGCAGGGCCGATTGGTTCGTCTCTTGCCTGTAAGCTAAGCTCCTTCGGCCTGAAAGTAGCGCTTGCTGACAAAAAGACGACAATAGGAAAGCAGGCATGTTCCGGGCTGTTTAGCAGGAGGATCACGAAGTACTTTGACCTTGAGGATGATATGATAGAAAACGTGGTTGAAGGGGCGATATTTCATACGAAAAGCTGCGATTTTGAAGTAAGAAAAGGCAAGCCCGAAGCATTGGTGGTAGACCGCCTGAAGTTCGACAGGTTCATTTTAAAAAAAGCGGCAGATTCAGGCGCGCACACGTCATTTGGTGCGCGTCTTATTTCGCATGTGCGCGCAGATGACTGTATCAGAGCGTGTATTGACACTCCCAAAGGCCCAAAAGAAATAGCAGCAAAGCTTATTGTGGGTGCAGATGGTGCAGCAAGCACGGTCCGGCGGGCATTCAGTCTCAAAGGCGACCTGAGATATGTCAACGGGATACTGTCATATTATCCTATGAAAAATACATCGCCGCTGGTTGAGCTGTATTATAGCCCGGATACAGCTCCCGGCTTTTTTGCATGGAAGATACCAAGAGGAAATCGCACGGAATTCGGGCTTGCAACAGATATTCACCACAATCATCTTGAATATTTCAGGAGGTTTCTAAAAAAGTTTAATCTTAAATTATCCGGCTTCTATGCGCACCCGATATGTTTCGGAAAGCAGCAAAGTGCGGCTGAGCGCGTACTTCTTGTTGGCGATGCAGCGGCGCAGGTAAAGCCATTCTCCGGCGGAGGCGTAATATACGGGATGATCTGTGTGGATATCGCTGCAAAAGCAATAAGCCATGCATTTGACAAAAATGACTTTACAGAAGAATTCTTAAAAAAACACTATGAAGACAAATGGAAACAAAAGCTGATGCCAAAGATAGAGTTGGGGCTGGGTATAAGAAATACTCTTGACAGCCTCAATGACCGCGAGCTTGATACGTTCTTTGGAATGCTAAAGGAGCAGAAGGGCGCAATAGAGTCTCTCGGGGACATGGATTTTTTGTGAAGAGTTATTCCCGGGTGGGTCTAGTACCCGGAGCTTGCTCCGATTGGGATAGCGGATTTCAGGCGATTCATTGCACCACCAATCATATCAAGCAATAAAAAAGCTTGAAAATCATTCATTGGACATAAATTTTCATGACATTCCACGATTTTTTTATTTTAACACGTCATATAACTCTTTATTCAGTACAATCTTATTTATTTTGCCAAGTTTCTCTTTATGAATTACTCCTTTTTGTTCAAGATTTATAAGGATCCTGTGAGTTTTGACCTTATTCAGGTTCGGCAAATGAGACAACTCATACTGTTGTACCTTGCCCTCATTTTCCATAAGTGTTTCAATTACTTTCTTCTCCTGACCTGAAAGAAAATTAAGAATTATTTTAGTATTCTTTTTCAATGACTGCTCTTGCTGAATTACTTTGTCAGACATAATATAATAAACTACAGTTCCAACTAATAATCCGATAAATGCAATAAACGGTAGCAGGTAAAAACAATGGAGTATTGGCTGTGCATCTCTCTTTTCTATCATAAGCTGTTTAATCTCCTCTATTGTCATGTCGTCTATTGCATCCGGATCCAGCCTTGATTCCTGCCTGATATCATGTTGATAGTTATAATACGTACTAATTGACAAAGTCAGCAATGCAAATGAGATAATAATTCCAACACCCAGTATGATCTTTCTGTTGTCTTTTGAACTCATAATATGTAATTCATCGCTCATCAATATAAAACTTGTCTTGTACTCAAGGCATGAAATAAATGAGCAAACATCACCAAAAACCAATTTGCCTTGATGTATCCGGACCAATCAAAGATTGGCTGGATGCTAAAATTGCTATGCAATTTTAAGCATATGGCAAGGCACTGCACTCAATTTATTAGTGCCTTGACTATAGTTTCACAATACTGAAACTCAGTTTCACAAAATATTCGATAGTTACAGGGACTAATAAGTATAGTTTCAACCATATGAAACAGCAAGTCAGGACAAAGATCCTGGCTTGGAGGCGAACAAAGTGAAAACACGAAAGAATCAACGTGAAAAAGCGGCAATATATGGTCTCTTTGCGCTTATGGTTGTTGGAATGCTAACAATCAGCTTCGTAAGCGCTTACAGGGGAGACTATACTGTAGAAGGTCCCAACTGCAATGAAGAAAGGCACGACGCAATGGAAACTGCATTTAATACATTAGATTATGGTGCATGGCATAATCTAATGACAGAAGACGGCAGGCATCCCAGAGTAGTAGATGTAGTAACAGAAAGCAACTTCAAAACCTTTGCACAGGCACACGCAGCAGCAGAAAACGCAGACTATGAAACCGCTGCAAATCTGAGAGCAGAGCTTGGCCTGAACAACGGCAACGGTCCAAAAGATGGAGGCCATAAAATGGGCCCACAGGGTAAAGGACAACAAATGCACAGGAACAACTGTGTAGATGCAAACAATGACGGCAATTGCGACAACTCTGGATCAGGACAAGGAAAAGGAAGGCGATAAGCCTTTTTTTATTTCCGAGTGAGTCTAATACTCCGCAGCTTGCTGCGAATATAATTCACTCGGAAAGACTAAAAATCGCCGTCTCGGAAATCCGCGTAATACCCCACAGCTTGCTGCGAGTGGAATAGCGGATTTCAGGCGATTTTTTTTATTTTTGAATCGAAAGAGGTGATATAAATGCCCTACGGATATGGATTTGCATATATGCTTGGAGCCCAGGTTTTGTTTTTTATAGTCACAATAGGATTAATAATCTGGTTTATAAAAAACACAGGACAAAAAGAGATATATGCACCAAAAGATATACTTGACAGGAGATTAGTTTCAGGAGAGATAAACCAAAAAGAGTACAATATATTATTAAAAACAATAAATCATTCGGGCGGTTAAAAAATGAAAAAAATACTTTATATAACGGCTATGCTTGTTTTAATTGCAGTTAGTGGATGCACATCTGATTCAGATCGTAAACATTCAGATGATGAACTGCATGATCATTCTGTTGAAATTGAAGGAAGCGAGATGAAGTCTCTAACAGTACAGGAAGTGGCAGATGTTTGGGATATTGACTCACAAGAACTGCTTAATAGAATTGTTGAGGAATTTAATTTCACAGGTGATTATACAACAGAAACAGTATTAGAAGATATGAGATCAGAGTACAAATTTTCACCTGCCATAATAAAAGATATTGCAGAAGAAATAAAAGCAGGTAATGATAGTTAATTTTTGTGTGGTGAGATGCTATGGATAAGTTAAAAATAAATTATTGGATTGATATAGGCCTTTCCATATCTTTTATGGTTTGTTTTTTTACGGGGTTGATTAAATGGCCGGGCTTAATAAAAATTATAGGTACTTCAGCTTACAGAATTTTACATGTGAAAAACATTTCAGTCCTGCATGATTGGAGCGGTCTTGTTATGGGCCTGCTTGTTTTCATACATTTGGCTTTGCATTGGAAATGGATTGTTTCTGTTACTAAAAGTATGTTTGGTAAGAAATAATTCACTTTCTTTTTATTCCCAAGTGGGTCTAATACCAGCAGCGTGCTGCGAATATAATTCACTCGGAAGACTAAAAATCATGAAAATTGCATTCGCTTCACATGACTTTTCACGATTTTTTTTATTTTCCGATGTATGGGATGTTTTTGTCACTGATTCTGACAGTTCCTTTTATGGTCAACCCGGTGCCAACACTTTCTTCTGATGCAGGGTCGAGTTTGTTGGTTTCTGGTTCCAAGCTCACTATTTCAGCTCCAGATGTATAGATGCAGCCGGTTTCATCATATACACAGTAGTCGCTTCTGGTTACTTGTGGCCCTCTGTTGCATACAGGGATGTCCCCACCATAAATCCATCCGCCATATTTGCAGTCAATTGTTACTGTTTTTCCCTGGTAAGATGAAGGGTTTTGTATTATGTCTCCTATTTTGAGATTTTCTGATTGTTGCTGGGCGCATCCGCAGATGAGGATTGTTGCTAATATGATGATAGTTCCGGTAATTGAAAAATATTTTTGTTTCATCATTATTATGGTATATTTAGACTATTTAAATAACTTTTGTTTCTGCACAAGCAGGGTTTGGTTGGAATTAACATATGGCAATAAGGAAGTTTGCCGAAGGCAAATTTGGGCGGAGCGTAGCGAAACCGTTTATTGCTTGTTAAGTTCCCTAAACGAAGTGAAGGTCAAGCTTCGTAAGAGGTGAAGAAGTCGAGGTCAGCGAACTGAAATTAATCTTGAATTACCTTTATTGTAGGTCTCATTATATATTTATCTTTTCCAGAAGAATGTATAGATTTTTGTGCATCAAAATCAAGTGTTAATGTAGTTGTTTTATTCACTTCTATATTGAATCCTTTTATTAGTTTTATTGTTTTTGAAGGTATCATTAGATTATATTCTGTTCCATTTATTGTTACCAATGCTTTATCAACATCTAATCTTATCTGTGTATATCTTCCAGCGTCAAGTTCTGCAGAACCCAAAAATTCTTTAACATCTTTTATTGCCATAAGGTCGAAGGTTTGTGGCTTTTCCACAACTGTAAACCAGTTTGGTTCAGTTGTTGTATTTTCTTCAGTTACATTTTCTTCTTCTGCTAAATGGACCCTCACATTTGATATTGTTACCAAAGCTTTTTCTATGTTCAATTCAGATGGTGCATCTGTGATCTGCATTACTAAATTGCCCGTAGTTCCATGTTCTTGGACACACCCACTGATAAAAATAGTTCCAATAAATACTAATACCAAAATCCCATATACAAAATATCTTGATTTCATCATAACTATAATAAATTTAATTATTTAAATAACTTTTGCTTTAGTGTGAGCCGACCTCAATTGGATTTAACGTATCGGCTTATGCGAAGTGCGAACATAGTGAGACCAAAAAATTTATATCAAGTAGGGAGCGATAGCGAAGGCACGAGATAATAGATTTTTTGAGTTTGAACGGCGAGACCACGATTTTTTGTTTATTCTTTCTTTTTAGCTTTCGACATAAAAGCTCCTAGGACAATACCAAGCACGACAAAAGCCCAAACAGCATTGGTCAAAACAAAAACTAGCATCTCTTTAGCAAATATAAGAACCACTATCACTATTACTAGAAATATTCCGCCTAAAACTCCTGCAAGTTTTACAAAATCACTTGATTCTTTATGCTCTTTCATCTTTTCACCTCCCATTACAATATTTTTAACCAACATTAATAAATCTTTCTTTTTCTTAAAATTTTTCTCTTATAGGCGCGAGCCGTTCGAATTGAATATAACATTTGCAAATATGCGAAGTCCGCCGCAGGCGATTTTGGAAAAAATTTCTGCAAGAAATTTTGTCGTATATTTGCCTGTTAAGTTCTCTTTCGCATAGCGGAAGACGAGGGATAGCCTGCAAGGCGGTTTTTGCGTAGCAAAAAATCCCGATGAGTAAAATTTGAGTTCCCTTATGATTCGACCGTAGGGAGTCAAAATGTCCACAGGATGGGGGGTCCGTTCTATCAAAATTCCGGTACTCTTATAAAGAATAGATTCTTCTTCTGTTCATATGCAAGAAATCATTGGTTTGCTCAGACAATACATTTCATCACACTTTTCTGAGGTATCGGTTGGTGTCATCTTTCTTTTAATCGGGGGTATTTTCATTAAGATACTGACTGTTTTATTGCATCGCTTCTTCGAGAAGACAGATTTTGACCGCACGGTTGAGATATTTCTTGAGCGTATTTTCAGCATATTTCTCTGGATATTATTAATTCTGATCGTACTTAGTAATCTTGGTGTGAATATAACGGCATTCGTGGCAGGATTGGGTGTTATTGGTTTCATCGTGGGCTTTGCAACGAAAGATATATTCGCAAATCTTGCAGCAGGACTTATGATTATGAGTGCTCGCCCTTTTAAGGTAGGTGACCATGTGCATGTTGCAGGCATTAAAGGCACAGTCAAGGAAATTAATATGTCTTGTTGTATCATCATTGATGATGATAAGACATACGTAACCATACCTAATGTAAAGATATGGGGAACGCCTATTAAGAATTTTTCTAGATTAAAAAAAGCTCTTTTGCGAAGTAAGTAAGCAATCAAAGGGCATTCTTTTTACATTAGTGATGTTATGGTACAATAGTGGGAAGAAAGATTTATATACTCCTTTTTTTAAACTTATAAGATATGCAAATTACAACATTCAAGGGCAATTATTTTGAAGTCGGAAAGCAACTTGGAAAGATTTACAAAAAGAATGGAATGGATTTGAAGGAAATCAAAGTAGATCAAGTTTTATTAGATAATCAGAAAAAAATTTATCAAAAATATTTTCCGGGAATTTTAGAAGAATTAAAGGGGATGAATGAGGTTTTAAAAATTGATGAAGATAAACTTCTTTTCTATTTTTTGGCTGGAGAATTAGATTGGTTTAGAAAATCATATGTTGCCAAGGCATGTACAATTTTTGGAGTGAAGAATAAGAATGGTTTGTTTGTGGGCAGAAACTATGATTGGTTAAAGTCAACTGAAGATTTCTTCCAGATTTACAAAGTAGTGACTCCAAAAAAGAATAAGTACATTAGCATTACTGATATGGGCGTTTATAGCAGAAAATCTGATCCTAGCTATCTGTTATATAATGAAGATGACGCAATAAATGATAAAGGATTATTTATTGGATTAGATTTTGCTCTGATGTATAATTGGAATTATGGTTTAAGACCTGCACATATGATTAAATTAATTTCTGAAAATTGTAAAAGTGTTGATGAAGCTTTGGAGATTTTTAAGAAAGTTCCATTGTGTTATCCAAAATTTTTCTTTATTGCTGATAAAACAGGAAAAATGGTTGTTCTAGAACACGATTCAAAAAAAGCAACAATTCGAAAACCAACAAACAACAATTTAATTATGACAAATCATTTTATTAATGCGAACTTAAAGAAAGAGGATAAATTTTTGATCAAATATCCAAAGTACAATACTAAATTAAGATATGAAGAAGTAAGCCAAAAAATACAAGCTAAAAAAGACGATTTTAAATTTTCTGATACCATTGAAATTCTTGGAGACCCAAATTCTCATACTTGTCAAGATAAATATGGGATAAGGTCAATCTGGTCGTTATCTTTAGAGATGCAGAAAAAGAAGTATAAATTAATCTATGATCTATTTGGTAAAAGAAAGGAAGTTGATTTAAACATCTGATAATATTTCTTCCCGTCATAAAAAAAATGCCCGTTTGTTACAGAGATAAAAAGATTTAAGGTTTGCTTCAAGTGGCTCCCGAGTAATATGTCGTATAACTTCGCGATTAAGAGAAGTTGAATTTTTGAGGCAACCCACAAAACCAAGTTTGGATGGAGAAAACTGCAAGTTTTCGGAATCTTTTAATCGTTGTTATATTCTCCGTTAGGATTGATTTTTAGTGCAATGATACCGAAGGCAAAAAATCAAAGTTGGCGGGCTTTTATACAGTAGAATCTCCTTGCATACTCTTGCATGAATTGTCAACACATTTACAGTGTGTAATTTCTGGCCAGCCACAAATGGAAGCCATACCTTTCTCTTGACACTCCCTTTTTACAGCCTCTACATCAGGAATGTAATCTTTATTAACACATCTTGGATAATATCCGCAACAATTATGAACATCTTTTACAACACAATCAGAATCAGTACTGCATGAGTATGCATTTCTATTTTTGTTTTCTTTCTCAATCTGGTTTACGCAACCACTAATAATTACAATAAGAGATACACATATCAAAATCATAATTCTGCTCATTAGTTGTACTTAATTATTATATGTTTAAATAATTATTGTTTAAAGAAAGCCCGCCAATTGAATATAACATATGGGATTAAGAGAAGTTCCGAACGTAGTGAGGAATTTGGACGGAGCCTGCAAGGCGGAGTCTCTTAATCGCTGTTATGTGTTTTTTCTGCAAGAAAAAATGCCGAAGCGAAGCGTAGGCACAGTATGACGCATGGGTGCCGAGCGACTTAAGGTTCAGAAGGTAATCTTTGATTCCCATCCCAAGAACTTGTATCTTCATTCCTTTTGCAAATTCCGATACAATAATTGACAGAGGAATGACAGCAAGAACTTGCACTCCAGTCAATTCCGTAGCAATCACAGTTGGTTTTGGTTGTTCCACCTATATCACCAACATAAAAAGAAGTAACCTTTGGCATCAACAAATAAATTGCGAGTATGATAAATATAACTAAAATTAATTTTTTCTTGTTATCTAAATTATTAATAATCAAACAGCTGAAAAAATAAGCAATTGCAAGATTGATTATTAAAGAAAAAATTAATGATGAAACGTTAATGAAAGG